>JAFTZI010000008.1 GCA_017461055.1 Clostridia bacterium
AACTCATTTTTTCGTTGATAGGGGCGACCGCACATTTTATCTCATTTGTCAAGTCTTTTTTGATATTTTTTGATTTTTTTAATAAAAAAAGACCTACCTCTTTCGAAGTAGGTCGATTTTCTTAACTTAATGGTATTGGGAATTTCCCCACTAATTCATATATTTAAGCACAATATTGATGTGTTCGAAGCATTTCTCGTTGTTTCTTCTTATTTTTTGCCCAACAAAATCCTAATTTCGTCAACTATTTCATTAGGAACGAGTCCATCAAGACGCTCATCATTTTCAATCTTTTTTCTTACTAATGTTGAGCTAATGTGAGCAAGCTCATCTTTGCATAAAACGAGCTCAGTATTAAAGCTCTCATCGAACTCCTTCATTTTAGCAGCTAACACAAGCTCGTATTCTCTATCCTTCTCATTTCGCACGCCACGAATAATCTGTGTTATACCGTGCTTTTGCATATAGTCTGCTGTCATGCCTACATATGCATCAGCAATTACATTGGGAAATTTGCTAACGCTCAATTCTATTAGCCTTTTTTTCTGCTCCATTGTAAACATATATTCCTTTTTCTCGTTTACAAGTGCAACAACATAAACGGTATCATAATTGCTGCTTGCATGCTTTACAAGCTCCATGTGTCCGATAGTAATAGGATCGAAACTGCCTGTAACAATAGCCTTTTTCACGCCTTCTCACCTCTTGGTCTAAGAACTGTAACATATGATATGGAGTATTTTGACTGTTTTTGAATATCGAATCTTTCTTTAAGCTCTTGATTGTTGCCAAAGATATCGTCTTCTCCGCTTTCGCAAACAATGATTGCATTATCACCAATTACATTACCCGCACACAATTTTTCCAATGCATCAGCTATACATTTCTGCTTATACGGTGGATCAATAAATATGATGTCGTATTGCTCTTTTCCGGATATTCCGCGTATCATCTGCATATAATCGCAGGTTGATATTCGACACCTGTCGAAAAGCCTTGCTTTTTTCGCATTCCTGATTACAATATCTGTAGCTTCTCTTGAAGAGTCGCAAAAGGTTGCTCTTTTTGCACCTCTGCTCAAAGCTTCCAATCCCAACTGTCCACTTCCCGCAAACAAATCAAGCACGCAAGCTCCCTCTATATCAAATTGAATCATCGAAAAAATCGCTTCCTTCACCCTTTGCGAGGTAGGTCTTGTGTTGTCTCCCTCAAGTGTTTCCAAATTCATTCCTTTTGCGCTTCCAGTAATTATTTTCATAATAAACCTCAATTGTTTTTTAAATATTCCAATACTCTTTCTGCATCCTTCTTGCTGATTCCCTTTACCTTTGCAATTTCCTCAACAGAAGCGCCTCTCATAGCTGTTAAGGTTTTAAAATGCTTCATCAAGGACTTTGCCTTTCCACTTCCAATCCCTTCAACATTTTCAAGAGAGTATCTTTTTAATGTTTTGCGTTTAGCACTGTCCATTTTCGAAACAGAAAACCTATGAACCTCTTCTTGAAGCTTATAGACAAACACAAAAACAGATTGCTCTTTAGCTATACTGATTTCCTCTTCCTCTGTAACAATAGTTCTTGTTTTGTGATGCTCATCCTTAACCATTCCAAAAACAGGCACAGTTAATCCATTTTCCTGCAATGCTCTTTTAACAACAGCTACGTGAGTCATACCACCGTCAAGTAATATTAAATCCGGCATATTTGCAAAGCTACCGGTTTTGTCATCCAAATGTGACATTCTCCTTAAAATAACCTCAGTCATTGCGGAATAATCATCGGCACCACTTTGGTTTTTAATCTTGAAAACACGATAGTCGCTTTTCTTCATTTGTCCATTTTCGGAAACAACCATACCTGCTGTTATATGCTCGTTTCCTATATTGGAAATATCATAAGCCTCTATTCTTTCCGGAATCTTTGCTAACCCTAACATTTGAGATAGCTTTGCAAGAACCTTGGAATCCTGTTCCACCTTGCTTTGATATTGCTTTGCTTGCTGAAGCGCATTTTGTGCAACCATATCACAAAGCTTTTTAGTCTCTCCCTTTTGTGGAATTCGCAGCTTAACTGCGTGATTTGCTATTCTTCTTATATATTCTTGAACAAGCAAAAGCTCTTCCCCGCTATAATCAAATGCTAACAAAATCTCTTTGGGAATATATTCTCTTTTGGTATATAGCTCTGATATAAACGCAGACATATATTCATAACCATCATCTGATGTAAGCTCAGATGCACCATACAAAAAATTATCACTATCGGAAATAATTCCGCTTCTGATGTAAAATACAGAAATGCAAGTAGACAATTTATCGCTATAAACCGCAATAATGTCATATTCGTCATCAGGAGAGCCTACCACCTTCTGACCGTCTCGCAATTTTTTCAAGGCCTCAATCCCATCACGACATCTTGCAGCATCCTCATAATTCTCTTTTTCGGCAAAGCTATACATTTGCTCCGCCAAAGATTCAACTGCCTCTTTTATGTTTCCTCTTAAAACCCCTGCGGCACATTCCATAACCTTATAGTAGCTTTCCTGGCTTATGCTGTTATCGCAAGGAGCAATGCATCTGCCCATCTGCTTATAGATGCACGGCCTTTCCTTACCGATATCACGAGGAAAAACCCTTTTACACATAGGAATATTCAAAGACCTTTCAAGTACACCTATAACGTTATACACAACACTAACACCGGAATAAGGACCAAAATATTTCGCTCCGTCAAGAATCCGTTTTCTCGTCATGCTTATTCTTGGGTATGGTTCGTTCATAGTCAACTTAATGTAAGGGTAGGACTTAGAATCCTTTAGCAAAATATTATACTTTGGTGAAAATTGCTTAATTTTTACATTTTCAAGCGCTAATGCTTCTATTTCAGTGTCGCAAAAGATAGTTTCAAAATCATAAACAAAGGAAACCATACGTACAGTCTTAAGATTAGCATCAGCAGTCAAATGAAAATATTGTGAAACCCTATCCTTTAAAGATCTTGATTTACCTACATATATTACCCTTCCGCTTTTATCCTTCATAATATAAATTCCTGGAGTTTTAGGTAAACCGTTAGCCTTTTTTCTTAAATATTCAAGCCTTTCGTTCATATACACCACCAATAAATAAACAGGCGACAGTCAAAGACTATCGCCGCAATGTTATGTAGTTTAGTCGTTGAGCTCATTTAAGATAAGCTTTTCAAGACCATCAAGAGCAGTTGTTTCATCCTCGCCATCAGCAATCAAAGTAACAACTGTACCCTTTACAATACCCATAGAAAGAACGCCAAGTAAGCTCTTAGCATTTACTCTTCTGTCTTCCTTTTCAATCCAAATAGATGACTTAAAGGTATTAGCCTTTTGGATAAAGAAAGTTGCAGGTCTTGCATGCAATCCAACCTCATTTACAATTTTAACATCACGTGATAACATAATTCTCTCCTCTTATAACGTAAGGACACGCCCAAATTAAATACGTTCATTATTATAACAAAGAATTGTTTAAAAATCAATAGTTTTTTTAAAAAAGTTTTCAATTACTAAATTTAGTTTATTTTAATTAATTTTTGACGAGAAAAACAAAATTATTAGTTATATTGCTATTTTTTAAAATTCATCTTGAATTTAAGATAAAACTGTTATATAATAATAGGGAAAATTTTTCATAACTCATACTTGAAAGGATTTTATTATGAACAACACAGAAAAAACAATGGAAAAAATTGTTGCACTTTGCAAAACAAGAGGATTTGTTTATCCGGGCTCTGAAATTTATGGTGGTCTTGCCAATTCTTGGGACTTCGGACCTCTTGGTGTTGAATTTAAAAATAATATAAAAAAGGCTTGGTGGAAAAAATTTGTCACTGAGTCTAAGTATAATGTTGGACTTGATAGCGCCATTCTTATGAACCCACAGGTTTGGGTTGCTTCCGGTCACGTTGGTGGCTTCTCTGACCCTCTTATGGACTGCAAGCAGTGCAAAACAAGACATCGTGCTGACAAGCTAATTGAAGATTGGGCTGCCGAAAACAACGAAAGTGTAAATCCTGCAACTATGTCTAACGAAGAGATGTTCTCTTTCATCAAGGATCACAGAATTGTGTGTCCTTCTTGCGGAAGCGGTGATTTTACAGACATCAGAAAGTTCAATTTAATGTTTAAAACATTCCAAGGTGTTACCGAGGATTCTACATCCGAGCTGTATCTCCGTCCCGAAACTGCTCAAGGTATTTTTGTTAACTTCAAAAACATTGCAAGAACCACACGTAAAAAGCTTCCTTTTGGAGTAGGACAAATTGGTAAATCCTTTAGAAACGAAATCACTCCCGGTAACTTTATATTCCGTATTCGCGAATTTGAGCAAATGGAGCTTGAATTCTTCTGTAAGCCCGGCACTGACCTTGAATGGTTCACTTACTGGAAAGATTACTGTGCCAACTTCCTTTATAACCTTGGTATGAAAAAGGAAAATCTCCGCTTAAGAGACCACGATCCGGAAGAGCTTTGCTTCTACTCAAAGGCTACTACTGACTTTGAATATATGTTCCCATTTGGTTGGGGTGAGCTTTGGGGAATTGCCGACCGTACCGACTATGACCTTACTCAGCATGCTAACCTTTCCGGTGAAGCAATGGAATACTTTGATGCTGAAACAAATGAAAAATATGTTCCTTACGTTATTGAACCATCACTTGGCGCAGACCGAGTAACTCTTGCTTTCTTGGTTGAAGCGTATGATGAAGAGGCTGTTGGAGAAAACGATGTACGTACTGTTCTCCATTTCCATCCTGCGTTGGCACCGTTTAAAGCTGCTGTATTGCCTCTTTCAAAGAAGCTTTCCGATAAGGCATCTGCTATTCAAGAGGAGCTTTCTAAGTATTTCAACGTTGATTTTGATGAAACAGGCTCTATCGGCAAAAGATATCGCCGTCAGGACGAAATCGGCACACCATATTGCATTACCTATGACTTTGAGTCAGAAAATGACGGTTGCGTAACTGTACGTGACAGAGACACAATGGAGCAAGTAAGACTTCCAATTGCTGAATTAAAGAATTACATTGAAGAAAAATTAATGTTTTAATATTGACAAAACTAAAAGTTAATGTTAAAATTACTTATAATAAAGACTGTGACGGAAACAGTAGCTTTAGGCAAAAGCGATAGCGAGTTGGGGACGGTGGAAGCCCGATGTAAGTAGCCTTTTGTGAATATCATTCCTGAGTTGCTATGTGAATTAAGTAGCATTTGACGGGCCCCTACCGTTATATAGGGCGCATATAGTATGTATGTTGAATAGGTGGTAACGAATAAGCTTTATCTCGTCCTGTTCATTCAGGGCGAGATTTTTTATTTCAAATAAGAAAGGATATTTCAAATGTATAACAAGGTTTCTACAAATCTCAACTTTGTTGAAAGAGAAAAAGCAACTGAACAATTTTGGAAGGACGAGGGTATTTTTAAAAAAAGCATAAAAATGCGTGAAAACTCCCCTTCATACACATTTTATGACGGTCCTCCAACTGCAAACGGTAAGCCTCATATCGGTCACGTTTTGACACGTGTTATCAAGGATATGATTCCAAGATACAAAACTATGAAGGGATATATGGTTCCAAGAAAAGCCGGATGGGACACACACGGCTTGCCCGTTGAATTAGAGGTTGAAAAGCTTCTCGGACTTGACGGAAAAGAGCAAATCGAGCAATACGGACTTGAGCCATTTATTGCAAAGTGTAAGGAAAGCGTATGGAAATATAAGGGAATGTGGGAGGACTTTTCATCCACAGTTGGCTTCTGGGCTGATATGAAGCATCCTTATGTAACATATAGCAATAACTTTATCGAATCAGAGTGGTGGGCGCTTAAGCAAATCTGGGATAAGGGACTTTTGTATAAAGGCTTTAAGATTGTTCCATATTGCCCACGTTGCGGTACACCTCTTTCCTCTCACGAGGTTGCACAGGGTTATAAATCCGTAAAGGAAAAATCTGCTGTTGTTAGATTTAAATTAGTTGATGAAGACGCATATTTTCTTGCTTGGACCACAACACCTTGGACACTGCCGTCTAACGTTGCTCTTTGTGTAAACCCAGATGAAATTTACTGCAAGGTTAAGGCAATTGACGGCTACACATATTACATGGCCAAGGCTCTCCTTGACAGCGTACTCGGTACACTTGTAAAGGAAGAAGGCGAAAAAGCATATGAAATAATTGAAGAATACAAGGGTAAAGAGCTTGAATATAAGGAATACGAGCCTTTGTTTGCTTGTGCCGGTGAAAGTGCTAAAAAGCAAAATAAGAAGGCACACTTTGTTACCTGCGATAGTTACGTAACTATGGAGGATGGAACAGGTATCGTTCATACCGCTCCTGCTTTTGGCGAAGATGACTCTCGAATTGGCAGAATCTATGATCTCCCATTTGTACAGTTTGTAAATGCTAAGGGCGAAATGACAAGCGAAACCGCATACGCAGGTGTATTTGTTAAAAAAGCCGACCCAATGATTCTTTCCGATCTTGCAAAGGAAGGTAAACTTTTCGACGCACCAAAATTCGAGCACGATTATCCTTTCTGTTGGAGATGTGATTCACCACTCATCTACTACGCAAGAGAATCTTGGTTTATCAAGATGAGTGCAGTTCGCGATAATCTTATTAAGAACAATAACACAATTAACTGGATTCCCGATTCAATCGGTAAGGGACGTTTTGGCTCTTGGATTGCCAATGTTCAGGACTGGGGACTTAGCCGTAACAGATATTGGGGTACTCCTCTAAATATTTGGGAGTGTGAATGCGGTCATAAGCATTCAATCGGCTCAATTGCAGAGTTAAAGTCGATGTCTGACAACTGTCCTGATGACATTGAGCTCCACAGACCATTTGTTGATAATGTAACTATCAAATGTGAAAAGTGCGGTGGTCAAATGAAGAGAGTGCCTGAGGTTATTGACTGCTGGTTCGACTCCGGTGCTATGCCATTTGCTCAGCATCACTACCCATTTGAAAACAAGGATTTATTTGATAAGCAGTTCCCCGCTGACTTTATTTCCGAGGCAGTTGACCAGACAAGAGGATGGTTCTACTCCTTGCTTGCTATTTCCACACTTATTTTTGACAAGGCTCCTTACAAAAATGTAATCGTTTTGGGCCACGTTCAAGATGAAAACGGACAAAAAATGTCCAAATCAAAGGGTAACGCTGTTGACCCATTCGAAGCTCTTGAGTCTTACGGTGCAGATGCTATCAGGTGGTATTTCTACACAAACTCTGCTCCTTGGCTACCTAACCGTTTCCACGGCAAGGCTGTTATAGAGGGTCAACGCAAATTTATGGGTACTCTTTGGAACACATATGCGTTCTATGTTCTCTATGCTAATATCGATAAATTTGATCCAAGCAAGTATTCACTTGAAAATTGTAAGCTTTCTGTAATGGATAAGTGGCTTCTTTCAAGAATGAACACTATGGTTAAAAATGTTGACACTTATTTGGATGGATATAAAATTCCTGAAGCAGCAAAAGCACTTGACAGTTTTGTAGATGAGCTATCCAACTGGTATGTCAGACGTGGCCGTGAAAGATATTGGGCACAGGATATGACTGATGATAAAATCAGTGCTTATATGACTCTTTATACCGCCCTTGTTACTGTTGCCAAGGCGAGTGCTCCTATGATTCCATTTATGGCAGAGGATATTTACAGAAACCTCGTTTGCAACATTTACAAGGATGCTCCTATTAGTGTTCATCTTTGTGACTTCCCTGCTGTTGACGAAAGCCTAATTGATACCGAGCTTGAGGAAAACATGGAAGAGCTTCTCAGCATTGTTGTTATGGGACGTGCCGCACGTAACGGTGCTTCAATGAAAAACCGTCAGCCTCTTTCTACTATGTATGTTAAGGCTTCAAAGGAGCTTCCTTCATACTGTGTTGACATTATTCAAGACGAACTAAATATCAAAAATGTTGAATTTGTTGCAGATATGTCTTCATTCTCCTCATACTCCTTCAAGCCACAATTAAAAACCGTTGGTCCAAAGTATGGTAAATTCTTAGGTCAAATAAGAACACTTTTGGCTTCCCTTGACGGAAACAAGGCAAAGAATGAGCTTGATACAACCGGTTCAATCAAATTTGACATTAACGGAAACGAAATTGTATTAGCTGAGGAAGATTTACTTATTGATATTCAGCAAAAGGAAGGCTACTTCTCTGTTTCTGATAAGTACACAACCGTTGCACTTGATACCAACCTTACAGACGAGCTAATTGAAGAGGGCTTTGTAAATGAAATTATAAGCAAGCTTCAAACAATGCGTAAGGACTCAGACTTTAACGTAACCGATCACATTACTGTTTATGTAAACGGAAATGAAAAGGTTGAAGCTATAATCAAGAAAAACGAAGATGAAATTTCAAAAATCGTTCTTGGTGATTCCTTCGTTTACAGTAGTTCAGCAGAAAATGCTAAACCTTGGGATATTAATGGCGAAAAGGTAACTCTTTCGGTTGAAAAGCTTTAATTAAATAGACAAAACTCCTAAAGGCAATCAGCCGCCTTTAGGAGTTTTTCTCTTTGATATCATTATGCAAAAAAACCGTAAGAATTATGTAATATCAAAATTACAGCAGCCGCCAGTGATACAACCACAAGCATCACAGCGAAAGCATTTAACGAATTTGTTTTTCTTTGTTTGTTATTTTTCATTTAACATTTATCCTTTTAGCATTTTTCAATAAATATTTTTCAGCTTCTGCGCACCAAGAATTATCATTTAACTTGCAAATGTTTGATAGTCCTTGGAATAATTCAGCGTTTTCATTGTCTGTATTCGAAAGTTTTTCAAAATCAGCAATTTTGGTAAGCGGCAACGCAATATTTGTATAAATCAGCTTTTTTGCTCCACTTAAATTAGGGAGATTCATAGTTGTTTCTACAACCGAATCGAGTCCTCCAATATGTGTAATCATAACGCTTGGATCGATTCTTCCCTTTTCCATAAGTTCTACAGCCTTTTTCATATCGTCACAGTTTCCGCCACTTGTTCCAACGATATGTGTCATAGCATAGTGTACGTTGTAAAAGTTAAAGTTAGCAGAAAAATCCTTATTAGTAGGACCTGCAAAAAAGTTCAAGCAGCCATCCTCAGAAAGCAAATTGCTACCAAGCCCAATCAGCTCTGAAACAGGGGCAAAAACAAATATATCATCAAACCCTGTCCCACCGCTTAATTCCAATAATGCTTCTTTGTCTGCACTATCAGAGAAAACCAAGCTATTATTTTTAAAAATTCTTTTTACGTTGTTTATTCTTTCAGTATTTACATCAGTAACCACTAATAAAGACGGTGGTGTATCTAAACCGTTAAGTGCGTAATCAATTGCTCCCATACCCATAGGACCACAGCCTGCCAGAATTAGCATTTTTCCGTTTGGCTTTGTTCCCATTTGATGAGTATATTTGCCCTTTTCTGTGTGATAGCTTGCATTAAATGCACCAATAATGCAGCTCATAGGCTCTGTTAAGCTACCCTTGAAATAACAATCGGAATTATAAACGATTAAATTGTCAGTTTCCATTACTTCATTTGGAATGATAACGTACTGAGAATCCCCGCCTATGTATTCATAGGAATAGCCGGGTGCATCTAAGCTACTGTTATAATTCAATGCAGGTTGAATAACAAATCTTTCTCCCACCTTGTATTTTCCTTGCCAACGCTTACCGACCTCTATAATTTCACCACAAAATTCATGACCTATTATAACCGGGTTAGTATCTACGTTGTTAGGAACTCTTTTATGCTCAATTCCTTGTATAACAGCCTTATATGTAGACATACAAACGGAGTCGGTCACAACATGTGCTAAAATCTCATTTTCTCGGATCTTAGGCAATTCAAATGTATCAAGACTTATTTGATTTTTACCATGCAGACGTACTGCTACATTTTTCATCAGCTTTTCCTCTTGTTAAACAAATTTTTGAGCTTGCTTTTCATTTTTTCTTCCCTTTTCTTTGTTTCATCATATAAAATTGAAGCAGAAACAATTTTTCCATTTTCAATTTCACACTCAACGATTGCACCTATAAACAATTTTTTAATAAAGTCTTGTGGCATATCAAGCTCGCTTATAAGCAAGATATCTCCATCTTCACCCTCAAAGCAAGCTATTGAAATATCATTTTGATCCTTATCTATTCTATCAAGTATAATTCTCATACGTTCCCTCAAAATATTTTTAATTATTTTACCATATAATCTCGCTAATTTCAAGTTTTTTGCATTTTGAGTAAAAAGTATTTGTTTTTTTATTATGTTTATGCTATACTATAATGGATAAATTATGTATATATTCTAAACGGAGGAACATTTCGTGATTATCGCACTTGAAAACGCAAAATATGAATTACAAAATTTTCGTGAAAATCTTAAGGAGCTTGGTAGTGCTTTAAGAATAGATGAATTAAAGTCGGAGGTTGAAGAGCTTGAAAAGACTACATTCGACCCGGATTTTTGGTCAAATCAAGATAATTCAACTAAGATCTTGCAAAAAATTAAACAAATGAAAGCAAAAATTGAAAATTACGATGCTCTTTGCACTAAGCTTGAGGATGCCATTATGATGGCCGAAATGGCAATTGAAGAAAACGACGAAAGTATGACAGAAGAAATACTCGCTGACCAACAAGCAATTTTCAAAGAAGCTGAAAAGCAACGTATTCAAGTTCTTCTTTCAGGCGAATATGATAAAAATAATGCTATTATTTCATTTCACCCGGGTGCCGGTGGAACCGAAGCACAAGACTGGGCACTTATGCTCTATCGTCTTTACACAAGATGGGGCGAAAAGCACGGATTTAACGTTAAGCTCCTTGACTGGTTAGATGGCGAAGAGGCAGGATTAAAAAGTGCTACTGTTCTTATTGAAGGACTAAATGCTTACGGTTATTTGAAAAGTGAAAACGGTGTTCACAGATTGGTAAGAGTTTCGCCATTTGATTCATCCGGACGAAGACACACATCCTTTGCATCAGTTGAGGTAATGCCTGAATTTGATGATGATAATTCTATCGAAATTAAGGACGAGGATTTAGAAATCACTGCTCACCGTTCATCCGGTGCAGGCGGTCAGCACGTTAATAAAACTGACTCTGCTATTAGAATCATGCACATTCCGACCGGTATTGTTGTAGGTTGCCAAACCGAGCGCAGTCAGCTTCAAAACAAGGAAACAGCTATGAAAATGCTCAAATCCAAGCTTATGGAAATCAAAGAGCGTGAAAAGCTTGATAGAATTGAGGACATCAAGGGTAACAAAACAAATATCGAATGGGGATCTCAAATTCGTTCTTATGTATTTATGCCATACACCTTGGTAAAGGACACACGCACAGGCTACGAGGATGGTAATATTCAAGCTGTAATGGACGGTGATATTGATGAATTTATCAACGCTTACCTTAAGCAAAACGCAAATAAGTAAGCCTGTGGTTTTAGGAGATAATAAGGTATGATTAAGGAAGAATCAAGATTTATTTCCTCTACCGTTTTTGAAGGAATGACTTCAATTAGAGCCTTGTTAGATAATTTAAAAGACGGAATAGATAATGCTCGAAAAATTGAAAAGATTCTTTATGATATATCAAAAGAAAAATCAAAGCATAAGGAATTAGGCTATTTAAAGAAAATGGCTGAGCTTTTTGACTTTGAAATCGAGGGTGTTGACTCCAAAGTGATAGACAGCTACACTGTTGGTGCATCCCACGGAGGAATAATCGCCATATGTAGTGAGCGCACATATGCAAAGCTAACAAAAGAAAGCATTATCAAGAATGGATTTTATGTAATGATTGAAGGAATCGAGGACCCATATAATTTCGGGTATGCTCTTCGCTCAATTTATGCTTCTGGTGCTGACGGAATTATTCTTTCTGAACGTAACTGGCTAAGTGCCGCAGGTGTTGTTTGCCGTTCATCAGCAGGCGCTTCCGAAAGGCTAAACACATATATCGCAACGGATGATTTTATAAACATTTTTAAAAGCAAAGGCTATCAAATTGTCTGTGCTGACATAAAAAATTCCATTAGTGTATATGAGGCAAACTTAAAAAAACCTATTTTTCTAATTGTTGGCGGAGAAAAAAGAGGCATTTCTGCCTCTATTCTTAGCCAAGCAGACCAAATAGTAAGAATTGATTACGGTCGACAGTTCGATTCTGCGCTTTCCGCGGCCTCGGCTGCAACAATTCTTGCATTCGAAATTTTTAAAAGCAACAAATGACAAAAAGAGGTGCTGAATCAAGCACCTCTTTTTGTCATTAATAAGAATTGTTACGAACAAAGCCTAAATAAAATTCGTTTGCTGAATAAACCCTGTAATTATCGTATTTATCACCACTTAACAAAAGTTCGAAACGATTCGCATTAATATATTTTATATTTAGTGGTATAGGATTAATTATTAAAATATTCTCCGTTTCTTTTTCATTAGTGCTATATCTTGAAAAATCTATTGTTGGTAAATGTTTTCTGCCCTTCATTTTTTCCACAGTTTCAGTATGCGTTAATTTCAAAAATGTTGCTTCAATGTTTTTCGGCTTAAAAAAACTCGTTCTAATAAG
>JAFTZI010000009.1 GCA_017461055.1 Clostridia bacterium
ACGCAGCACAAATATCACATATAAGCTTTTTTGATACCCTGTTGATTTTGAGCTTGTGCTGTGATATAATAAAATCAATAAATTTTACCAATAGAGGTGGCAATTATGATAATTGAAAAACGCATTAAAGAATTTGAAAATTTAGGCTTTGGAATGTTTGTCCATTTCGGTCTTTACAGTGTACACGGTAAGGGCGAATGGGCATACAACATAAATATTACACCGAAGGATTACGAAAAGCTTTTTCGTTCCTTCTGTCCTGACAAGGATTGGGCAAAAAATCTTGTTTCGGCAGCAAAGAACGCAGGCTGCAAGTATATCACAATAACCACAAGACACCACGATGGCTTTTCACTTTATGATACCTGTGGCTTGAATGAATATGACGCACCGCATTCGGCGGCAGGACGTGATTTAATTCGTGAGTTCGTTGATGAATGTAACAAGGAGGGAATAGCTCCGTTTTTCTATCATACACTTCTTGATTGGCACGAAAAAAGCTATAAGGAAAATTTCCCCGAGTACCTTAAATATTTAAGAGCCAGTGTAGAGATTTTGTGCAAAAACTATGGCAAAATAGGCGGTCTCTGGTTTGACGGAATGTGGGACAAAAAGGAAGAAAATTGGGAAGAGGACGAGCTTTACTCCCTTATCAGAAAATATCAGCCCGATGCTATGATTATAAATAACACAGGCCTTTCTGCCCGCGGTGAGCTTGGCCACATAGAGCTTGACTCCGTAACCTTTGAGCGCGGTCGCCCCTGCCCCATTAATTTAGAAGACTCCCCAAAATATATTGCAAGTGAAATGTGTCAAATCTTCGGTAACTACTGGGGCTATGCTAAAAATGACTTTAGCTTTAAGTCACTTAAGGAGATTATTGAGGACTTCTGTATTTGCAGAAAATACGGTGCTAACTACCTTTTAAATATCGGACCTATGGGCAACGGTCAGCTTCGCCCTCTTGATAAGGCTATGCTTGATGCTCTTGGCGAGTGGGTTAAGATTTACTCCGAAGCCTTGTATTTACCGCGCCCCGCTAAGCTTGAAATTGAAAATAAGGAAAAGAGCTTTTTGCTTGAGGGCAATGGCTGCTACTACCTCTTCGCATTTGACTTAGGAGTTTCCGGAAATCCAAACGTTGAGCTTTCCAAGGGCGACTCCAACCATAATAACGTGTTTAATATTGATAAGAAAATCAAGTCTGTTAAGTGGTTAGACAGCAATGAGGATGTATTGTTCACTCAGGAAGGAAGCAGGGCAAACATTATTACCACACCTCAGCTTTACGGTGAACATTTTGTTGTAAGAATTGCAAAAATCGAAATATAAAGTCGGGAATTAACTATGGATATTAAAAAGCTACTTGATAAAATGTCCCTTAAGGAAAAGCTGTATCAGCTTGAGCAGTTTGATTCAAACGTAATTTTATACGACAAGAATATGCCCATAACAGGCCCTGTTACCAAGCTGGAGCTTGAAGAGGAATATATTTTTGAAACAGGCTCCCTTGTAAATTCCTTTGGAGCAAAAAGAACCGTAGAAATCCAAAAGAATTTTTTGGAGCATAGCAAAAACAAAATCCCCGTAATTATTATGCAAGACGTTATTCGCGGTTACAGAACGCTTTATCCTATAAATTTGGGACTTTCCTGCTCCTTTGATATGGAGCTTTGTGAAAAATGTGCATCTATGGCAGCAAAGGAAGCAAGCATTGACGGTGTACATTTAACGCTTGCGCCAATGCTCGACGTTTCCCGTGATGCAAGGTGGGGCAGAGTAATGGAAACAAGCGGCGAGGATACCTACTTGACCTGCGAAATTGCAAAAGCAACCACGAAAGGCTTTCAAGGTGACGGGAAAACCTACGGTCTTGGTGTGGGATGCAAGCATATGGCAGGCTACGGCGCGCCTGAAAGCGGCAAGGATTACAACCTTTCCGATATGAGTGAGATAACATTAAGAGAAACCTATTTGCCGCCCTATAAAGCGTCAATAGACGAGGGCGCTTTGCTTGTAATGGCAGGCCAACAAACCTTAAATGGCATACCCTGTGTTTTAAATACTCATCTTATGAAGGATATTTTAAGAGATGAATGGGGCTTTGACGGTATTGTAATTTCTGACTATAACTGTCTTGCAAGCACGGTAAATCACGGATACAGCGAGAGCCACAAGCAAGCGGTAGAATATGCAATGCAAGCAGAAATGGATATGGAAATGGCAACATCGTGTATTGTTAAATACGGTGAAGAGCTTGTAAATGAAGGCAAGGTGCGGGTGGAGCAAATTGACAAGGCGGTTATGCGTATCTTAAAGGTAAAGGAAAAATTAGGCTTGTTTGAAAACCCGTACCGCTTTGCAAATCCCCAAGAGGCAGAAAAAATTCTTGGCTGTAGGGAACACAGAGAGCTTGCGCGCATAGCAAGTGAGGAAAGCGCAGTGCTGCTTAAAAATAACGGTATTTTACCGTTTAGCAAGGATGTTAAAAGCGTTGCGCTGATAGGACCCCTTGCAAGCGAAAAGCAAATAGTCGGATCTTGGTGGTGCGCGTATGATAAGGACGAAACCGTAACTGTACTTGAGGGAGTTAAAAATTTACTTCCCGATGCAGAAATTACCTATGCTAAGGGCTGCGATTTAGAGCTTGATGCAACGGACCTTTCGAAAATTGATGAGGCAGTGGAGCTTGCAAAAAAGTCAGATGTGGTAATTCTTTGCGTAGGCGAGGATATGAAGGACAGCGGCGAATCCAAATCAAAAGCGTTCTTGGAGCTGTCCTGCGCCCAAAAGGAGCTGATAAAAAGAGTAACAGAAGCCAACAGAAATACTGCTATGGTGCTGTTTACAGGCAGACCCTTGGTGCTGACAGAGGAAAACAAAATAGCAAGCGCAATTCTAAATATGTATTTCCCGGGAACCGAGGCGGGAAACGCAGCTGCAAACTTGGTGTTTGGAAACAGCGTTCCCTGTGGCAAGCTAACAATGTCCTTCCCGCATAATGTTGGACAATGTCCTGTGTACTATAATCATTTCCTTACAGGAAATTACCGCACGGATGACACCAAAAGGCAGGTATTTAAATCGTGCTATATTGACGGACCGAATAAACCGCTGTTCCCCTTCGGCTATGGCTTAAGCTATACGGATTTTGAATATAGCGACCGTAAAATAAGCAGCAATACTTTAACCGAAAAGGAAAAAATAATCGCTTCTGTAAAGGTTAAAAACACAGGCAAATATAAAGCTAAAGAAATCGTGCAAATGTACATACAAGACATTTTCGGCTCAGTAGTGCGTCCTGTAAAGGAGCTTCGCGGCTTTAAGAAAATAGAGCTTTTGCCAAATGAAGAGCAAACGGTGGAATTTGAAATCACCCCCGATACTCTTGCCTTTGTGGGAGCTGACTTGAAGCGAAAAGCAGAAAAGGGTAGCTTCCGTATCTTTATCGGTAAGGATAGCGAAATTATGCCCTTTGCCGAATTTGAGCTGATATAAATCAGATTTGTGCAAATTAACAAACTTTGGAAATATTAAGAATAAATCTTGCTTTGATATTTATTTAGTGTTATAATTATGATGATAATATTTTTTATAAAGGAGTATAAAATGAAAAAGCGAGTATTACTAATGCTAACAATGGTGGTAATGTTAGCTTGCGTTTTTGCATTAAGCATTAGCGCAGAAAATAATTTAAAGCCACAAACCACCAATGCTTACGGCGAGCTTTCCTCTTTTGATGAGAGTATAACCGTTGGTAGAACCAACACCAAGTACGGCTTCACACCGTACATTGACGCAGAGGGTACAACCTATGCAAGGATAGTAGTAGGTGACGGAACAACCTTCTACACCTTCCCAACCGCATATGCTCTTTCCAATACTGCTATTTACGGTGAAGGTGAAAGAAGCATATACCATTTGGATTTGACAAGCTTAAACAGTGCTGTGGAAACTGTAAACGGTACAAATCCGGGCTGGACATACAAAAATGTTTACCGTATTGAGCTACCTTATAATATGACATATTTGAATGGCGGAAATAACCAAGCCTTCAAAGAATATTCTAATGTAGTTGAAATCCGTCTCCAGCCTAACACCACCACAAAGGATGCAAATAAGCAAATGCTGCTTTTCTGGAACTGCATAAACCTTGAGGTAATCCATAACCTTGATACATTCGTATTCAAAGCAGGAGTTACAGGTGGTGCTTTTCAAAACGATGCAAAGCTTACCAATTTAACAATCGGTGTTTCTCCCGATGTGACCACAACTCAGGACAGTATGTTTAGAGGATGCACAAATCTTCAAAGTGTAAACTTCAAGGAAGCATTTCCAAATTTAACTACAGTTGGAAAAGAGTGCTTTTATCAATGCACTAACCTTGTGTCAACAAGCAGCGCAGAGGGTACAGTTGCTTTGCCAAACGGAGTGACTAATATCAACGCAAATGCGTTTTATCAATGCAAGGCGATAAAATATGTGTCTTTGCCTACAAGCCTTACATATGTAGGAGCAATCGCTTTTAGCGGATGCACAGCTCTTGAATTCGTTGATTTCAATGACAACCAAAATAATATAGAGTTCAATAACTACGGTCATTTTATGGGCTGTTCAAACTTAAAGGCTGTATCCTTGTCCGACAATATAACTATTTTGAACAATAGAATGTTTGTAAACTGTACATCACTTCAAGCAGTGTATCTGCCGGCTAAACTTGTTCAAATGAACACAAACGGTAACGGTCAAGGTCCATTCTGCTATGACAAAAATTTGTATTTCGTTCAAGAGCCATTTGAGGTTCGTGACGAAAATGGCAATTTCTTAGGCGATAGCTTCTTAATGCCCGCAAAGCCCGAGGTTTATTTTATGCCATCTACACTTTCTTTAGCAGGCGGTAATGTGGGCTCAGGAACATGGTTCCGTGAATGTATAGGACTAAACACAACAATTGTAATGCCGGCGGCATTTACTAATTCAACAGTTGTTCAAATGTTCCGTGAAACTGCAAACGCAAGCAACATCAAAAATGTAGTTTATCTTGGCGATATGGAAACTATTGCTTGGTCTGAAAGAAACCATCATATCAACTTTATTTTTGCAAACCCCAATGATACTGATATAAGCTCTGTTGAGTTCACTAAATTTTATAACAATCTAAACAGCAATTGCTATTTCTATTTCTGCTCAACAGGAAATAAATACACAATGGCTGTTGCAAGCGCTGAAAAAATCGCAGAAACATTAGAAACAAACGCATATTGCCACGTTGCAAATCCAAACGAAACAAAAACCTTAGATGCTACATGTCTGAACAATAAGTGCGAAGCAACCTACTGCTTCTGCGGTGCTGTAATCGGCAAGGTAGAGGTTGAAAACACAGCGCTTGGTCACGCTCACAGCATTTTTGAAGGCATAGTTTATACAAGCTACTTAGAGGACGGATATTATAGCTACAAGTGTGAAAGATGTGATGATGTGAATAAGGACACTGTTGCAGAGGCGCTTTTTGGCTGCCTTGGCAGCTCAGCATCCGAAAATGGCAACGGTGGAATTGCAATAGGCTTTACAGTAAATAATAAAGCTATTGCAAAATACTGCGAAGTAACAGGAAAGACCTTAAAATACGGTGTATTCGCAGTGTCACAGGAAAAGCTTGGCAGTGATGATATATTTGATTCAAACGGCGTAGCTAATGCAAACGCTATATGCTTTGAAATTAAGAGAACTGATTTTGCTGCATTTGATATCAAGCTAACAGGCTTTACCGACGAAAACAAGGGATATAAGCTTGCCATGGGCGCATATGTAGAGGTAAGCGATGGTAAAAATACCAAATATTCATATATGCAAGATAACACCAAGGGCGAGCAAGACGGTAACTACTACTTCGCTTCATATAACGATATTGTAGGCAAGGAAGCACAAGCTTAAAAAGCTGCTAATCAAATAAACAAAAAGCTGTATAGAGTAATCTATACGGCTTTTTTATATATGAATTGAAATTACTTGCAATTAAACAATTTATGTGATACAATAAATATGGTATTATTTGTTTTTGAAAATACAAATTATTTTAAAATACAAGACGAAAAGGAGAAATTATGAAAGTCAATAAGAAAACCTTGTTAATGCTTAGCTTGGCGTTTATTTTTGCTTGCATTTTTGCAATCTCTGTAAATGCAGAGGTTACAACCTATGATGATGCACCCGCAAGAACAATAATTCAAGTTAGCACAGACGACGTAGTCGTATTCGACGACGGATTTAGCTGTCCTTCCGCTTATGTGTTTTTAGATCAGACAGCTTTAGCAGGCGGAAGCTGGGGAAAACCGTCATTTTCAAAGGCATTTGACTTTTCCTATATCAACGGTAAAACAGGAAATGAATATACCTTTGATAACATTGTTGAGGTGGACATACCCCAGGGCGTTACCTCTTTGGGAAAATATCTTGCATACGGTATAACAACCTTGAAAAAGGTATCTATTCCGGACTCTGTAACATCCTTGGGCGACTGTGTATTCCAAAAGGCTACCAACCTTGAGGAATGTACATTTGAGCACGGTGCAAATACAGCTCTTACAAAAATACCTACCTATGCCTTTACCGCAACATCGCTTAAGGCAATCAGCATACCCGATAGCGTAACAACAATTGCGGGCGAAGCTGCATTTTCAGGCTGTTCAAAATTAACAGCGGTGCATCTTCCCGCCAGCCTTACCACAATGCAAGGCGGTGTTCAGGAAAAGGCAACCTTTGATGGGTGCTCATTAATGTACTTTGTAAAAGATCCGTTTACATATGATGCAATTCCGGAAAAGCCAACGGTTTACAGATTCCCGGAAAACTTCAGTACTATTAGCAATACGTGCATATTCAGAAACTGCAGTAGCTTAAATGAGGTTTTGGTGTTTAGCGAAAGTATGCTTTCCGTTCCAAATATGTACACATTTGAGAAAACAGGCACAAGATCAATAGTGTTTTATGGTGCGGTTGAAAATATCAGCATAGGAGCTTGGAGGGATATTTCGGTTTACCTTGTAAACGATAATGCCGACATAGCAAATGTTAATAGCGATTTGGAAAGAGCAAGCCATACCGTTTCTGTAAAAAATGTGTATTTATGCAAGAGCAATAAGACTTATAAGCCGGTTAAGGACTCCGGCGCGGCAACCGTTCAGCTTGTGGAGCAGGAAACTCCTGTTGTTCACTTAGCAGAGAAAACCGTTGATGTTAACGCAACCTGCGGAGTTGACGCAGGCAAGGCAACATATTGCTACTGCGGCTATGAAATGTCAAAGGAAGCCATTGAGGGCACGGCTCTTTCACACAATTACGATTATGTAAATAACGAAAAAGCACAATTTATAAGCATTGCATATACTAATTATTCAAAGAACGGTGTAAAAACAGTTACTTGCGCTAACTGTGGCGAAAACGGTGAGCTTGTGGCTGACGCACTCTTTACTTGCAGCGGCTATTCAGCACAAGAAAACGGTACAGGCGGTATAGCTGTCGGATTTAGGATAAACGCTAAGGCAGTTACTGATTACACAAGCTTGACAGGAAAAACCTTAAAATACGGTGTATTTGCAGTGTCACAAAGCAAGCTCGGCGACAATTCTGTATTTGAAAGTGACGGAACGGCAGCCGACGGTGTTATTAATGCTGAAATAATAAAAAATGAATTTTCTGTTTTCGAGCTTAAAATAACAGGCTTCACAGACGGTAATAAGGAATATAAGCTTGCAATGGGCGCATATGTAGAGGTAAGCGATGGCACAACTACCGAATACTCATATATGCAGGACGAAACCAAGGGCGCTTTAAGTGGAAACTACTACTTCGCTTCATATAACGATATTGTTGCAAAAAATTAATATAGTCAAAAAAGCTTTTCTTCCAAAAGATGAAAAGCTTTTTGCTTTATAGATCAAAAAATTCGCTATTGAACAATGTAGCTTTTTGTGATAAAATTTAATCAGATTATTTTTGAGGTGAATTATGAAGCTATCTAACAAAACTCTATCTAGGCTTATTAAGGGAGCCTGCTATTTTGAAATAAAAAACGGATATCTTTTTTCTTATAGATATTCAAAGGCTCAAATTGAGCATATGTCAAGGGAGGGCTACGATGCGTATTGGTTAAACCGCGCCTTGATAAGCGGACCCCAAAGAATAGAGCTTAAAACCGATTCAACCAAAATAAGCTTTGATTATAAGGCGTCAGAGACGCATATAAACGCAAACACAATTGATTTGTATATTGATAATGTGCTTTGTTCTGTCTATCATATAAACGATAAACTAAAGGGCAAGGTTGAATTTTCCTTGCCAAGCGGTCAAAAAACAGTAAGCATTTACTTGCCTTGTGAAAGCACTCTGTCAATTAAGAATTTCACCCTTGACGGAGGCTATAAATCCATCAAGAAAAAGGGCGAAAATGTCTTAATTATCGGTGATTCTATCACTCAAGGCGCAGGACCGCAGATAACAAGCCTTGCATACGCAAACGCCTTAGCTCGTGAGCTTGGTTATAATATTTTGGCGCAGGGCATAGGCGGCTACAGATACGAGCCCGATGACGTAATGGCAGTTGACGGCTTTACACCCGATAAAATTATTGTAGCGCTGGGCACAAACTGGTATAATGCTGATTCATACGATTATGAGGGTAGCGTAATAGAGTTTTATAAAAGACTTAGCGAGGTTTTCCCTAATATCCCCGTTTTGTCCGTAACACCTCTTTGGAGAGGCAACGTAGAGGATTGGGAACGCTTTTATTGGTGTATTGACAAAATTAAGGAGGCATGCTCAAAATACGAAAATATTAAGCTTGTAGACGGATTTACATTAGTGCCGAATGTGGAGGACTGCTTCAGCGACAGGGTGCATCCCAATTCCTTCGGCTCTTTAATGTATAGCACAAATCTGATAAAAGCAATCAAAAAGCTGAAATTTTAGTCACATATAATTGACTTTGAAGCAGAGTAATGGTATAATTTACATATAAAGTATAAATATAAGGAGAATTTTATGAAAAAGAAGCTTCTAATTATTACGTTGTTAGTAATAGCACTTACTTGCATTTTTGCTATATCGGTAAGCGCTAATGATTACGATACAACAAGAAAGGCAACTCTTGATGACGGCACTGAGATTGCCCTTTACGACAGCGAAGGAAATGCACTTACGTATTATATGGACGCAGGCGTTCTTATATCTGTAAAGACTGCGGACGTTCTTTTAACAGGCACAACAACAATTGACTCTGTGCAGTACGTTACATTTGAATTTCAAAACGTAACAGTTGCAAACATTGTACTCGCAAACTTCCAGGACGAAAAGCTTGGCGATTTACAGGTGTTCAACACAAAATTCCAAGGCAGCCAGACACTTGAATACTGCTATATGCCAAAAACACTTGAAAGATTGTCTGTTAACTATGACGCAGCAAACGTATTCAGAGAAACAACAAAGTGTAAAATAGTTGATTTCCCTGTTGATTGCGAGCTTAACTTCATCGGTAAATATAGCTTTTCAAAGGCAGCGGCATTAAAGGAAATATACATCCCTGCAAACTTAGAGACCTTCCCTGAAGGCTCAGGCTGGGAATGGGGATGCTTCTGGAACTGTACCTCTTTAACAAAGGTTACATTTGCTGAAAATTCCAAGCTTAAAAATCTTCCTACAGTCACATTTCGCGGTTGCTCAGCATTGACTAACATTTTACTTCCCGATTCTGTTGAAACAGTAGGCTCATATGTATTCCGCGATGCAGGAATTGTAAACAGCCCATTTTCACCAAACTCAAATTGTACCTATATTGCTAAGTGGGCATTTGCTTATTGCGCAAGCCTTCAAAACATCAACATTCCAAGAAATGCTACCTTCCAGCACGATTTTAATCCGGAAAATGTAGGACTTTTCCACAACTGCACATCCTTAACTGAGGTAAACTTCCATCCGGATTCCATAGACACCACGTACCCCGCATATATGTTTAATAACTGCTCATCGCTTAAGTCAATTCAGCTTCCAAACAGTATGACCAAGCTTTCTGTTCGTATGTTTAATAACTGTACAAACCTTGAAACCATCATTTTGGGAGCAAACATTCAAGGAATTAATGAGCTTCGTGAATATAGCGATCACAATAGCTTTACCTATGGCTGTAACAGCTTGAAATATGTTTACTTGCCAAAAACGTTGAACATAGATGCTGAAACACATTCAAATGCGTGCCATGCTTTCTTTTCAGGCGGAAATATAACCTTCTATTTTGACGGAACAATGGACGAGGCAACCGCTTTACAAAACAGCTTCAAAAATAATGTTACAAGCTGTAAAGATAACGGAAAAATCACAGGCGCAACAATTATATCCTTAGAAGAGTATAACAATTTGGAGTCTGTTGATAAGTGTTATATAGTATATGGCGGTAATACCTGCCAAATGTTCTATAACGGTGAGCACAAGACCGGCGCGCCCAACTGCGCAAGATGCGGAGAATTGCTTTATTGTACAGACCCAACTCATGACCTTGAGGTAACCGTTTCATACGAAAGCTTCTTGGAAAACGGAATCAAGAGCACAAGATGCAAGGAATGCAATGCACAAGCAATCACAAGCACAGCTTTGCCGCTCTTTACTTGTCAGGGCTATTCGGCTGCCGAAAGCGGTAAGGGCGGAATTTCCCTTGGCTTTAAGACAAATAACGATGCAATCGAGGATTATGTAGCAACAACAGGAAAAGCCTTGAAATACGGAGTGTTTGCTGTATCACAAAGCAAGCTCGGCTCAAATGATATATTTGACAGTCAGGGCAACGCCGCGACAGGCGTTATCAGCGCTGAAATTACAAGAACCGATATATCAATTTTTGATATCAAGATAGTAGGCTTCGAAATCGATTTGCAAAAATCCGCAGGCCTTGCCCTTGGTGCATATGTGGAGATAAGCGACGGTGAAGCTATCGAATATTCATATATGCAAAACAGTGAGCCAAGCGAAAACAGCAAATACTGCTTCGAATCATTCAATGACATACTTGCAAAGCTTTCAACAGCGGCTTAAATCATCGATTATAAAATAAAACATCTGAATAAAAAGCTATATAGAGAAAATCTATATGGCTTTTTTTGTATACCGAAAACCACGCGATAGTCGCGTGAGTTCCAAAGAGGTTAACCGATGAGAAAAAATCCTCCGATCGTGATATAATAGAAGCGACCTGCCAGTCAAATCTAAAACACAAACGGAGGATTTATCTATGA
>JAFTZI010000111.1 GCA_017461055.1 Clostridia bacterium
GCATCCTGAGCCTTGTTTTGTATTTTCTGACCGTGCTCGTCAGTACCTGTCATAAAGCGTACATCAAAGCCTCTTTGTCTTTTGTATCTTGCAATTGCGTCTGTTGCGATAACCTCATAGGTATTACCGAAATGCGGCTTGCCTGATGCGTAAGCAATTGCAGTAGTTATATAATATTTTTCCTTATTCATATTTGTCACCTCACATTATTCTGTTTGCACCGACATAAACGTCGTAAATTTTTGGGTCTTCAATATCGCTTAAAACGATTAAGTCAGCACGGTAATTCTTTTCAAGGGAGCCGACAAAATCAGCGCCAACCATTTTGCAAGGATTGATTGTAGCATATTTAAGCGCCTCATTCAAGCTGATATTGCAGAATTTCATCATATTCTTAACCGCATTGAACATAGTAAGCGTAGAGCCTGCAAGCACGCCATTCTCGTTAAGAGCGCGGCCGTCCTTTACATAAACCTTAGAGCCTGCAATTCCGTATTCTCCGTCGTCCATGGTGGTAGCGCTCATTGAATCGGTTATTAAAACAAGCTTATCCTTAGGCTTGGCATTGTATGCAAGCTTAACTATACCCGGGTGTAAATGTATTCCGTCACAGATGATTTCTGTGTAGGCTCTGTCCGAGTTTAATGAGCATACCGCCGCACCGGGCATTCGATGATGCACAGGTGTCATAGCATTAAAGGTATGAGTAAATGAGGTTGCTCCCAAATCAAGAGCCTTTTCCGCCTCCTCATAGGATGCGCTTGTGTGGGCAATTCCAACAGTTGCGCCAAGCTCGCGGGCTGTTTTTATAAACTCCTCAGCCCCCTCAAGCTCCGGAGCAAGAGAAAAATGCGCAGGGGTAGGCATCATTATATTAAACAATGACTTTAGCTCGTTAACACTTGGAAGAGCAAGCAGCTCCTCTGCGTGAGCGCCACGCATTTTAGGATTTAAATATCTGCCCTCCATATGAATACCGATAACGTTTGCCTTATCACAGTTTTCATTTAGTCTATGCTGATTTATAGCGTAAATCGAATTAAAAAGCTTAGTCATGGATTGTGAGGCAAGCGTTGCCATAATAGAGGTAGTACCCTGCTTAGCGTAAGCGTAGCACATTTTACTCATCTTATTTTCGCTTGCGTAGTTAAAGTCACCGCCCGCAATACCGTGTGTATGCACGTCAATAAGCCCGGGTATAAGATATTTATCGGTAACATCTATTCTTTCATAACCGGAGGGTACATATGAGCTGATTTCTGCAATATAACCGTCACGGCAAATGACATTTGCCCTTTCAAATTTTTCCGTGTAGGAGTTAAAAACCATTCCTCCCACAAAAGCAACATATTTCATATATTATCCTCCTTTGCTTTATCTTATATATTTTAACAGAAAAAAATAAATATATCAATACTAAAATAACAAAAAAGCAAGATTTTAATGGATGAATATCCTTCTATTCTTGCTCTTGTTTTTCTGATTGTCGATATGTCAACTTCGTTGACTTGATATGTTCTCGCTTTGCTGCGAATTCCCAAAGCTCATACTTTGCTTAGAAAACCCCGGTTGCTCGAACTCGATATATTGTCGCTTCGCACCAATTCCATATGAGACAAATTCCTCGTTTGCGAAGCAAACATATCGAGCCGCAGGAATATCGAGCTGCGTCAGCAACATATCGAAAATCCCGTCAGGGAATTATCTCGATGCGTGATTGGTCCGTTAAGGACATCACGCTAAGCTCAATCTTGCTTTTTAAATAAATTTAGTCAACGTTGACTGCCTTGTAAATTTCGCTTTTGCTAACACCTCTGTCCTTAGCAACAGCCTTTATAGCGTCCATTTTCTTTAAGCCTTGACTTACGTAATGCTCAACGTGGCTTTCAATACTCATATCGGTCCAAAAACCATCGACCGAGGCCTTGCTTGTACAGCCCTCAAGAACTAAGACATACTCACCGCGCGGTGAATTGCTTTCATAATGCTCAATAGCACCCGAAAGAGTAGTCCTCATAATTTCTTCGTTAAGCTTGGTAAGCTCTCTGCAAAGAGAAATCCTTCTGTCCCCAAAGACCTCATATAAATCCTTAAGAGTTTTTAAAAGCTTGTGGGGGGCTTCATAAAAAATAGTGGTACGAGTGTCGTTCTTTATCTCGTTTAGCCTGTCCGTTCTTTCGTTTTTATTAGTGCTTAAAAAGCCCTCAAAGCAAAATCTGCCTGTGGGAAGAGCAGATAACGCAAGAGCATTTACAACAGCAGAGCAACCGGGAATAGAGGTAACGGGTACGCCCTTTTCAGCGCAAAGCACAACCAAATCTTCACCCGGGTCGCTAATAGCAGGAGTTCCGGCATCTGTAACCAAAGCACAGCTTTGACCCTCTTGCAGCTTTTCTAAAATTGCTAATCCGCGCTCACGCTTATTATGCTCAAAATAGCTTATCATAGGCTTGGAAATTCCAAAATAGGCAAGAAGCTTGCCTGTGTTTCTTGTGTCCTCGGCAGCAACAATGTCAACCTCACTTAAAACCTTTAAGGCTCTTTGACTAATATCGGAAAGATTACCGATAGGAGTAGCTACAAGATACAGCGTTCCGCCAACTATTTGATTTTTATCTTCCCTTTGCGCGTTTCTTGGCTCGTTATTTCTCATATTTCCTCCATACAGCAGGTATCGTAAATTCTTTGATATTGCTCGGTATATTCCTGTGTCCCGTCCTTGTATATGCAAATCGGCTTTGTAACTGTAAGTCCGCTCTTGGCTCCCGATTTTGCCGAAATCAGCAAAAGAGAAGGGGGCGTGGATGAATTTGGATGTATAAAGGTCAACCTTTTAGGCTCTAACCCATTTGACCTAAGAGCAGAAATTAAATCAATCATTCTGTCAGGACGGTATACAACATAAAATGCTCCGCCGAATTTCAACAGTCTTTTTGCACAAGCACAAAAATCATTGATTTCTCCAAAAATCTCGTGCCTTGACGCATTTTTGTTTTCGTTTTCATTCAGCTTGCCGCTGGTTGATTTCATATAAGGGGGATTTGAAAAAACAAAGTCCGCCTCATATCCTACTGTGCTTGCATTGACAAAACGCAAATCCTCATTTGTAACTGTAAATTTATTTGATAAATTATTAAGCTCCGCATTCCTTTTTGCAATGTCTGCAATATCCTTTTGTACCTCAAATCCGTACACGTGGGCGCACTTTTTCTTGGTTAAGGCAAGTAAGGAGATAACTCCTGAGCCAACACCAAGCTCCACACCTTTAAAATTCCCCCTTTTCGGAATATATGCTGATAAAAGGTAAGCATCGGTACCAAAGGTCAAGCTATTTTTATTTTCTATTAATTGAAGGTCTTCATTTATTATATTAACGCGCTCGTTTTCCTTAATATCCATAAAAGGCTCCTTTATAAACATAAAAAACAGGCTGTATGTCGAGCCTGCTTTTTATGTAAACAAAATAAATTATTCTTCAACAGGTGCGCTAACAGGGCAAGTGCCTGCGCAGGAGCCACAGGAAATGCACTCCTCAGCATTGATAACATACTTACCGTCACCCTCGGTGATGCAGTCACATGGGCAAGCTTCAACACATGCGCCGCAAGCAATACAATCGTCAGTAATCATAAAAGCCATTTGTATATACCTCCAAAAATTTAGTGCAATACTATTGTAGCATAAAAATTGAATTTGTCAACACTAAATTTCGTATAAATGAAAAATCGTTGCAGAAATCAATCCTGCAACGAAATTTACCTTGTAAAAATTTGACGAAAATTGATTATTCTTCAACAATTGCGTCAACAGGGCAACCACCCTGGCAAGCACCGCACTCAGCGCACTTATCAGCATCGATAACGTAGGTTTCGCCCTCGCTGATAGCATCACATGGGCAGTTTGATTGGCAAGCACCGCAAGCGATACAAGCATCAGTAATTTTGTAAGCCATAGTAAACCTCCATAGAATATAAATTTTACACTTATATTTTAATACCATATGTAGCGGTTAGTCAAGAGTAACTTGACCTTTTTCTACAAAAAAGGAGCAAAATTTACAAATTCTGCTCCAATTATGTCATATTATGGAAAATGCTTTTATTCCTCGTTTGCATCCTCGTCATTATCATTCTTACCCTTGCCCTTAGGCATAGAAAGAATTTTTACATCGTCACGGTGATAGGATTTTATGCTTTCATCAATCTTAACCTTAATTTTACCGGTAAGAGGAGAAATTTCCGTTACCTGACCAACACCGTCGGGAGTTTTAACAGTTGAGTCAACAGGAGGCGTGCGCTTTATTTCCTGTACATATGTATCATGCTCAAAGCGTAAGCAGCACATTAGTCTGCCGCAAGCGCCTGAAATTTTTGATGAATTAAGGGACAGGCTTTGCTCCTTCGCCATTTTGATTGAAACCTGACAAAAGTCGGGTAAAAATGTATTACAGCAAAAGGCTCTTCCGCAAACACCCAAGCCACCCATTAGCTTAGCCTCATCGCGAATACCTATTTGTCTTAGCTCAATTCTTGTCCTGAAGGTAGATGCCAAGTCCTTTACAAGGTCTCTGAAGTCAATTCTTCCGTCAGCAGTAAAGTAAAAGGTTAGCTTGGAGGTGTCAAAGGTATATTCCGCCTCAATAAGCTTCATCTCAAGCTGATGGCTGTTTATCTTACTCTGACAAACCTTTAATGCCTCAGCCTCCTTTTTCTTGTTTTCCTCGTTGGTCCTTATATCATTTTCGGTAGCAATTCTGATAACAGGACGCAGGGGTGGCACAACCTCGCTCGAGTCAACAAATTTATTTACACAGGCAACCTTGCCGAACTCAATACCGCGAGAGGTTTCAACAACAGCATAATCAGTAGTCTTGGCAACGTTTTTACAGGGGTCGAAATAGTAAACCTTTCCACCGTCCTTGAAGCGAATACCGATTACCTCAATTTTTTCTTCATTATTAATTATTTCATCAGCCATTTTATTTGCCTTTCTTTTTGGAATTAGTGATTAGGGAAATAAGGGTGTTAGGCACATTTGAATTGGAGTTAAGAGCCTCTATCCCCTTTTCCACCATGGAATAGTAATATAGAATTTTTGAAACAGAATATTTTGAAGCAATGCTTGACGCCTCTTTAACAGAGGTGAAAAAGCAAAGCGATACATTCTTCGTCTTTTTAACAACAGCCATATCTCTGTATGCAATCAAGGCAAGACCGAAAAGCTCCTTCAGCTTGTCCCTTGTCATATTGAACATTGAGTATAGAGAGGTTATTGTAGAATTATCATTTTTGAGCAGAGAAATAGCAAGCTCCAAGGCCTTTTCCCTGTCCTTAATAAGAGAGTCCGCTTTAGATGAATTAAGCATATCGAGAACATAGCCAAGGGAGCCGTTTGAGGAAATAATAATTTCATCAAGGGAGCTTGTATCAATGCCTGATATGTCCTTGCTTTTAAGATAAGCCCTGATTTGCTCGTTTGTCAAGGGCTTAGTTCTTAATATTTGAGCGCGGGAACGAATGGTTTCCAGCAGAACAGTTGCGTCTGTGCAAAGCAAAAAGAAAACAACATTTGGCGGCGGCTCCTCCAAGGAAATCAAAAGAGCATTTTGCGCCTTGACATTCATTTTTTCCGCGTTGTTTAAGATATAAATTTTATAGTCGCACTCAGTAGGGCTTTCGTATAGCTCTTCCTTGATTTTGCGAACATCATCAACCTTAAATGCGTCAAAAAAACGAACATCCGTGCAGTTATCGTTAAGAATTTTTTGACATATATTGCATCTTTTATCACTGTTACATAAGGGCTTACCCTTGCACATAATTCCCATAGAAGCCAGCCTTGCAACAGTATGCTTGCCCGTGCCGTATGCACCCTCAATAATATAAGCGTGTAAGAATTCGGAATTAGTAATAGCATTACCAAGGGCATTCTTGATATCTTCGTTTCCAATTAAACCATTAAAAATCTCCATAATCCCTCACAAAAATAATAATCTAATATAAAGTATAGCAGATAAAATTCAATATGTCAAACAAATCTTTATAACAAATGAACAAAAAATAAAGAAAATCGTAAAATTAATTGAAATTTTTAACAAAATTAAAAAAAACACTTGTATAATTGGTAAAAATAGTATAAAATATATAAATGGTAGGAAAAACTACACAAAAAACATAAAATTTGGAGGAATTCAAAATGTCAGTAAAAGTTGCTATTAACGGCTTTGGCCGTATCGGACGTCTCGCATTCAGACAGATGTTCAACGCTGAGGGCTATGAGCTCGTAGCTATCAATGACCTTACAAAGCCATCTATGCTTGCTCACCTTCTCAAGTACGACACAGCTCAGGGTCGTTACGACGGACACACAGTTGAGTCTGATGATGAGGCAGGCACAATCACAGTTGACGGAAAGGTTCTTAAGATCTACGCTGAGAAGGACGCTGCTAACTGCCCATGGGGTGAGCTTGGTGTTGATGTTGTTCTCGAGTGCACAGGCTTCTACTGCTCAACAGAAAAGTCTATGGCTCACATCAATGCAGGTGCAAAGAAGGTTGTTATCTCTGCTCCGGCAGGCAAGGACCTTAAGACAATCGTATATAGCGTAAATGAAAACACATTGACAGCTGATGACAAGATCATCTCTGCTGCTTCTTGCACAACAAACTGCTTAGCTCCTATGGCTAAGGCTCTTAACGACTATGCTCCTATTCAGAGCGGTATCATGACAACAGTTCACGCTTACACAGGCGACCAAATGATTCTCGATGGCCCACACAGAAAGGGTGACTTGAGAAGAGCAAGAGCTGGTGCTCAGAACATCGTTCCTAACTCAACAGGCGCTGCTAAGGCTATCGGCCTTGTAATTCCGGAGCTTAACGGTAAGCTTATCGGTTCTGCTCAGAGAGTTCCAACCTGCACAGGCTCTACAACAATTCTTGTTGCAGTAGTTAAGGGTAAGGACATCACAGTTGAAGGCATCAACGCTGCTATGAAGGCTGCTTCCTCTGCTTCCTTCGGTTACAACGAAGACCAAATCGTATCATCCGACGTTATCGGTATCACATACGGCTCACTCTTCGATGCAACACAAACAATGGTAGCTAAGATTGACGACGACACATATCAGGTACAGGTAGTTTCTTGGTACGACAACGAGAACTCCTACACAAGCCAGATGGTTCGTACAATTAAGTATTTCGCTGAAATCTAATTGAATATACAAAAGGCTGACACCTTAGGGTAGAACCAAAACCAAAAAATGAATAAGATATATAGGTGTACTGACAACGGTTAGTACACCTGTATTTTTATGTTTGCTACTTTCACAAGGTCGAAAAGCCTTGCTTTTCCTCTTTTAATTATAATTTTTTGGTTTTTATTTCCGTTTTTCCCCTCTCGATGTACGCTAGTACACCTTCGGGGTAAAACCGAAAATTTCTCCTCCTAATCTGCCAAGCCTTAGTAAAGTAAGTACGTATGCAAAAAACGTCGGGAGCTTGTCCCGACGTTTTTTGTTATATTAGCTTCTTTTCCAAGTTCTTGGAGTGAACAAAATCAAAACAGGTAAAATTTCAAGTCTGCCAAGCAGCATTGTAAAGGTTAAAACAAGAGTAGAGAACCAGTTATAGCCGGCAAAGCTGCAATAAGGGCCTACTGCCTCGAAGGCAGGACCCACGTTGGAAATACAGGTTAAGGAAGCAGAGAAATTACTGAAAAATCCGTGCTGAACCTCATAGCTTCCGCCTATGTCTGAAACAACCTGTACCGTTTGCCCGTTTATAGGGTCGCAGGACAAGATTAATGTTGCGCTCATAAGAATGAAGAAGTAAAGGGTGAAGAAGGCGAAAACGTCATTGGTAGTCTTTTCCTCAAGGCTCTTGCCCTCAAACTTAGTTTTAGGTACATATCTTGGATTAATTAGCTTTCTTACGTTAACATAAGTACCCTTGACAGCAATTACTAATCTCGATACCTTAGCGCCGCCGGCGGTTGAGCCTGCCATACCACCGAAAATCATAACAACTACAAGGGTCGTGATTGCTAAAGTAGGCCATAAGTTAAAGTCCGTAGAGCTATAGCCCGCTGTGGTCATCAGTGAGGCAACCTGCAAAAGCGAGTGCCTGAATGCTTCCTCAACAGAATACCCAAAGGCTTCCAACTTGCCAATAAGGCTTGTGAAAACTAAGCCGACTGCTGACACAACAATTAAAAGATAGCTCTTGAATTCCTCACTTCTCAATACGTGCTTAGCCTTGCCTATTAAAATCAAATAATATAACGCAAAGTTACAGCCAAATAAGATAAGGAAAATTGAAACTACATACTGCGCAAACGGAGAAAAGTATTCAAGGCTATTCGGAATAAATCCGAAACCGCCTGTTCCCGCACAGCCAAAGGAGGTCAAAAGCGCATGGAATACCTTGTCCCCACGGTAGTCAATGCCTACTGCTGCATCTGTTTGAGCATAGTCAATTAACGGTCCGCACATTAAAATTATGAATTGCAAAACCGTCATACCGAGATAGATAAGATACAGTATTCTTGACGTCACCTTCATTTTAGACACAATCTTACCAACCTGAGGTCCCGGGCTTTCCGCACGTAAAAGATGCATTGATGAGCCGTCATCACTTTCAGGAATAAAGATAAGCACGAAAACAAGTATTCCCATACCGCCAATCCAGTGGGAGAAGCTTCTCCAAAACAGTGTGGAGTGTGAAATCACGGTAAGGTCATTAATAATGCTTGACCCTGTGGTTGTAAAGCCGGACATAATTTCAAAGCAAGCATCAATATAGTTTGGAATATCACCGTTAATAACAAACGGAATAGCTCCGAAAAGCGTCATAGTAATCCATACAAGAGCAGTCAGAGCAAAGCCCTCCTTTTGATAAAGCGAGGTCTTTTTCGGCTTGGGTATCTGTAAAAGAAAGCCCAAAAGCGCAAGCGCAAAAATAGGAATACCAAAGGCAAAAACATTCCTTGGTCCCTCATTATAAACAATGGAGACAGCAAACGGAGCAAGCATTAAAATGCCCTCCAAAATCATAATCTTGCCAAGAATCCTGCCAAGTAATTTATAATTCATATTTCACCTATTCAAAAACATCATTTAAGTCGTCAAAGTTCTTATGAGTGGTAACAACAATTACATTGTCGCCAAGCTTAATTGAGGTGTTACCGTCAGGAATAATAACCTCATTTTCTCTGATAATGCAGGCAATCAAGCAATCATGCTTTGTTTTCAAGGTTCTTAATGGCTTATCGTAGAACTTTTCAGGCTTTTTAGCATAGAACTCAAGAGCCTCAACCCTGTCATTAACAAGCCTGTAAAGGGTCAAAACGTTACTGCCTCTCTTGTTAGCCAAGGCACGAATATAGCTGATAATTCTGTCAGCCACAATCTTCTTGGGCGAAACATTGTTCTTAATTCCAAGCTCGCCAAGCATATCGTAAAGGTCATCGCTTTTGATTTGAGTAATGGTTTTTGAAACCTTCATCTTGTTAGCAAACATAGAAACAATCATATTTTCTTCATCAATATCGGTAAGGGCAACAAAGGCATCCATAGCCTCAATGCCTTCTTCAATAAGAAGGTCGTGCTGTGTACCGTTACCGTATATAACTGTAACCTTGGGTAAGGACTCGGCAAGCTCGTTTGCCAATTCCTTGTCCTTTTCAATTAGCTTAATAGCAAATTTCTTCTTGGAAAGCTCGCTCGCAAGATAATAGCCGATTCTGTCACCGCCAACTATCATAATGTCCTTTAAAGGAGATTTTTCAAGGTGAGCCTCTGCTAAGAAATTGCGCAGTGAGTTAGCATCGGATGTAAAGTGAACCCTGTCCCCTTTCTGAAACATAAAGTTACCGGAAGGAATAATAACCTCGTCTCCGCGCTGAACAGCGCAAACAAGCACCTTGGTGTTAAGCTTTCTTCCCAATGAAATAAGAGTTTCGCCAACAAGCGTACAGCCCTCATCGGCAATAATTTCAACAAGCAAAACCCGCCCTTTGGCAAAATGCTCCATTTGAGAAACGGAAGGCAAGTTAATAAGGTTAAATATTTCTCCCGCGGTTTCCTTTTCGGGGTTAACAATCATTGAAATGCCAAGCTGATCCTTCATTTCAGCAATTTGCTTGCTGTAATCGGGATTTCTTACACGGGCAATTGTGTTCTTAACGCCCATTTTTTTGGCAACAAGACAAGCGAAAACATTTAACTCGTCACTTTTGGTTAAAACAATGGCAAGGTCAGTATCACTCATATTTGCCTCCGCCTGAATGTCCATGCAAGCACCGTTACCCACAACGCCGAAAACATCGTACTTTTCAATAAGACTCTCAACCTTGTCCTTGTCCTCATCTATAATAGTAATGGTATGCTCCATACCGGCTAAGCTTCTAAGTACGGTTTTACCGATAGTGCCAAGTCCTATAATAGCTATTTTCATTTTTTTCTCCCTAAAAATAACATTTATGTGTTTCAATAAAATCATAATTACAAAATATTGGAACAGCCTTCTTACATTATAACACTAAAGGGATCAAAAGTGAATACCAATTTGAAAAATAATTAAAGTAACAAAGAGTCGAAGATTGTCATAGAATGTAATGAGCATTGCCAGTCAATGCTTAGTTAGGAGAAAAACCATAATGAGATTTGAAGGAAATTCAAGAGGCATTAATCGCTCAGATTATGAGCAATTTGCCGGATTTCTTGGCTTGAATCAGCCAAGATATGCCAAAGAGAATAGAACTAATATAGCTCAAAATCAAGTAAATCACGATTGCTCAAGACAAAGCATAGGTATGGTCTGGGGCGTAAAGCAGGACTTTACAAGAATATATGACCCTGAAATTGCCCTTGAAACCGGTACAATATTTGAAGAGTTGAACAAGCCCTTCTATCCTACGGGATGCAAATCAGATAGTGGAGAGGGGTGTCTGTAAAATGATAAACAATAACACAAGAGAACGCCTGATGAAGGCATATCAGGCATATTCCTTTGCCGCATATGATGCCCTTTTGTACCTTGATGCTTATCCAAACAGTAGGGACGCCTTGGATAGCTACAACAAATATCAAAAATTAGCGAGGCAGGCTAAGGCAGAGTATGAAGGGAAATACGGATTAATCACCGTTCCAAATGATGTAAACAGCTGGCAATGGACAGATTCACCGTGGCCTTGGCATATAGAGGGAGGAAAATAGTATGTGGCAATATGAAAAAAGATTACAGTATCCTGTAAAAATCAAAAATCCCAATCCTAAATATGCCCAGATAATTATAAGCCAATTGGGCGGCCCCGACGGAGAAATAGGCGCATCTCTTCGCTATCTTACTCAAAGAATAGCAATGCCTTATTCCAAAATAGTGGGCATCCTGACGGACGTTGGTATAGAGGATAAAAATTGTGCATTTACTCAAGAGGTCTTGTCTAAATAGGAAAAACACACCGAAATCCTATTATGTGCGAGGTTCTGCGAGAGTTCGGCAAGCACTTTGGTGTCATAGCCTCTTACTGTTTCTGCCGAATACCTTGGATGTGAAATTGCCCTTTCGTATTTTTCTTGATTGATAAATAAGCTTCTCCGACCATCATACAGATCACACCTATTGTCTTTCGCTTCTTTAATACAGAGATAGAGAGATTCTGCGTACCTTCCGCGTTCGTAATGGGGATTGCTGTTCTTGTCACAATAGGTTACAAGCCTTGCGTTATCACCGCCTATTGCTATCTTCTCGTCCACATAGGCGGTCATTTTCTCACGTTCATACGGAAGAACTAAAGCATAGTAATCCTTGCCCCCTTTACAATGTTCGAAGTGAAATCCTATAACTTGTCCCTCGTCGTTTCTTACTGCATTGTTGGCGGTTACGCTCATAAGAGTCTCACGCCTTGCACCTGTGCAGGATGCAAACCACAAGGCATCTTGATTGCTCGCTCTATCTGCCGTACTATTTGCTCTCAAAAAACCTCGGTTGTGTATAATTTCACTTTGGCTTCTATGTCCTATGCCAAAATCTGCAGGTGTATAGTTTGTTGAAAGTACCTTGTTAATTCCGCAAATTATTTTGGCTGTAGTCCATTTAGAAAGTCCTTTTTGCTCTTCCATATATGAGGCAACAGTTTGGCGGTCAATTTGGGATATTTCCCTTACGCCTTGCGTTTTACAATACTCACCGAATTGGTTAATTACCTTTCGGTATGTATCTGCGGTCTGTATGCTATGGATTCCTTCGCTTCTATTTGGATTGTAATTGGGCGTACCAACAGATTCCTTTTGTTTTTTTTGACCAATTCGCAAAAGGCTGTCCAACTTCTTATTAAGTTGGATTTTTATGTTTTTGCTGTTTCTGCCCACGTTTTTTCACCCCCATTTGTAATGTGTTTTCGGTAAGACTAAAACCTAAACTTTTAAGGGAAAGTAGGCACAACCCATCAAAAAATTTGTTGGATTTTTCTAAAAAAATCCTGCCTTGCTCCAATTTTGCAATTGCAAAATTTGGAGCTTGTTATCGGGAAGAGACGGCTGCGCCGTTTCTTCCCTCAAAAATAAGATTAAATTTGCTTGAATAAATACCATTCAAGCATAAATCTCATTTTCGATTTTGATACTTTTCATTATACATTTTGGAAAGTATCAAAATTTCTTGTAAATCCTTGCTTTTTTCACTCCATACATTATTCCATTCCTTTCAAAAGATCTGCGGATTTCCGCTTATATTATTACTGTAGTAAAAAACGCAGAGCCTTAAAACTAAAGCCCTGCGTTTTATCAATTAAAAATCGTTGTTAATTTTTCTTTATTTTCTATAAACCCCTTTCAATTTTCCAAAAAGTGTGATATAATATACGTGCTACACAGTTTAATATTACGGTTCAAGTTTACGTTTGGTAAAAACGTAGGCTTTGCTTGTCATATCTTGAACCGATGTGAACTGTGTAGCAACAGAAGCGAAACTGCGTTTTTCGGTGCGTGGTTTCGGCTACGCACCTTTTTTATAAAAGCAAAAGGAGAGATACAAAATGGGATTTCTAAAATCTTTTTTTGCGGCTATGGCTGCTAATGAAATAAGTGAAAAAAAGAAAGCTGAACAGGAAAGAGCTCGAGCGGAGCAAGAACGATTAAGCAACGCTCAAAAAATACTTAAATTAAGTATGAGCTTTTATGATTATCAGTCTCAAATAAATTGTAAAAACGCAAGTTTCAAAGAATTGGTTTCTGACCAAGATATTGAAAACAACAATGTAACATCTTATGATGTTATGCGAACAGAACAGCTTTTCAACGGATACAAACGTCAATTAAAGGAATATATGAGCTATGGTGGAGATCCAATTTATATCTGCGATTTTGAATGCGACTCGGATAAAATGGATTTGTACATCGAAATAGTTAGACGATTAAAGGAATACGGTTGGCTTGATAAACAAGAACAATATGTTAAATATGCAGATGATACGTATTTTTTAGACTTCGATTGGAAAAATGCTCAAAAAGATCGTCATAAACTCGAAGTTCAAATTCCTGCCATTCTCAACGCAAAAGATAATGAATTGACAGAAATTATAAAAAGTACAGATTATAGATTTATTCCGTTCGAATCACATCAAAATGCTATTGTCGTAGAAACGGCACAAAGCAATGATGAAACTGTTGATAACTTCTTAGAGTTTCTTACAATATCTATCGTATTTACCGATAAATATATTATCATCTATAACTATGAACGTGATGAAATGTATTACAAGGCAGACGTGACTTGGAAAACCGTTGATGTAGTTACTGCTACAGTTCATAATAATTGGAATTTGGTTGAGTTGAACGGAATGACACTTTTGTTCAGCACAGAGAAAGCATTAGCTGTGGTTGATATGTACGATGCTCACAATGAAAAGATATCCGCTAATATTCAGCATCAGTATAGTATAGCATATGAAAATATCAATTCTTTAACTGGCGTTGAATTTGAAAGAGTGTGCAAAAGATTATTAGAAAATATGGGCTTCTCCGTAGAAACCACAAAAACAACAGGTGATGGCGGCATTGATCTAATAGCTTATAATTCTCAACCATTGCTCTCGGGTAAATACATAATACAATGCAAAAGGTATACGGGTAGTGTTGGTGAACCTATTATTAGGGATTTGTATGGTGTTATTACTTCGGAAAGAGCTAACAAAGGTATTTTGATGACATCGGGGGTATTTACTAAACAAGCACAGGTATTTGCAGAAGATAAGCCGATTGAGTTAATTGACGGAGTAAAATTAAAAGAGCTTTTAGAAAATTATTATAATTAAGTGGTTTGCAAGGAGATGCTATGGATAAATTTATTACAGATGATGGACAAATCATCTTTTATAAAGTGGTAGATAATTACTCCGAAAAGGTCAAAGTTGTTAACGGCATAGAGAAAATCGGTAGACGTATCTATTTCTATAACGATAAAGAAAATTTCATTAACTCGGAAAGAGTATATGGAGATTTTGATGAAATGCAAAACATTTCTCATATTTACGCAAAAGAAGTCTACGAAAAAATGAGTAAATAGTGTTTTGATTTTTGGTATGACTAAAGAATAAAAGATTTCGGCGCGTAAACGCCGAAATCTTTTATTCTTAATTACGTACATATAGGCAAAGCCCCCACCGTCAAGGTGGGGGCTTCTCCTATATTGTCAAAAGAAAGGAAGTAAGCGAGGTATTTATGGCTAATAATCGCAAAATACAATATAGGAATGACCTTACATTATTCTTTGCCTTGCAATAATGATTGGTTATTATACTATACTACAAATATCACTTCTTTATAATTTCATTTATGTCTACATAGCCGTCGCTTCTGTAAATCCACTCGTCTGTCTCGTTACAATCGCGTTGAGGGCCTTTGAGATATTCTCCGTCTTTGAATTTTTCATACTCCTCGTCTACATTCAATTTTTTTGCAAGGTGATCGGCAGCTTTTAAGAGTACATCACGGTCAACTCTCTTGGCGGGCTTTTTATTGGATTTGAGCAAATATGCGGCATTAGGAATCCTCTGAATGAGCGTGTCTTCACCGTATTCATCGTGGTTATATACTTTGATTTGTGCTTGGTCAATACTAATAACCGTGCTTATACGGCGGTCTAATTGCTGACGGGCTGAAGAGCCGTTATAATCCTTGTCCATATCTTCATTATCGGTGCATTTTCGATACCAATCATAAAGCGGCACATAAGAGGTAATGATAATCATTGAGCCAACAAAGATTTTGTTGTTGTATCGAGATTTGATACCTGTTGATGTGTGAGGGTCGATAATTTTCAAAAAATCGCTGAATTTGAATATCGATGAACGACCGTCATCAATGATTAAAACATCTTCATTGTCGTAGCCTTCCATAACATCATTGGAAGAGCCTGTTACATAATATGTAAGCCCCTGCGATTCAGCAAGAGAAATGGCGTATGCCGTTTTTCCCGAGCCTGCCGAGCCTTCAATAAAGACGGTTTGAATATCACGCTTCTTGACTTTTTCAGCAAATAGCGTCTTTTGAATCTTGAAAAACTCGTTGATTTTGTTGGCGTGTTTCTTGTGAATAGGCAAATACTTTTCTCTGTCGCTATCCAACATTACATAGTATTCTTTTTTGCTCAAGCCGTTCAAAATCATCTGCAAAAGCTCGTCCAACGTTTCCTCTTCAATCTTCTTGGGGTCTTTGTACTCACTTTCCAAATAGAACTTGAGCGTTGCAGAGTCAACGTTAGTAACAATTTCGGAAGCCTCGTGCTGTGTCTTTTTCTTGTCGTTCTTATGAATCAAGTATTGGATCATACTGTTCCAATGGCGACCTACTTGAATCATACCGAACGGAAACGCATTTTTTACAGCCTTAAAGCTGAAAGAGGACTCTGTGGTGTATCGCATACAAATGTGATAATGCGGCTGTTCGATGTCGCCAAGTTCGTTTGTGTCGTTTGCGTGCAGAATGTAGAAATACTCAATACAATCGTAACGCTTCAAAAACTCTTTGATGTGTTCCTCTGTGTAAGTAAAGGTTTCACCATACTTTTTAATCATTTCGGGGTTTTTGACTTCATTGGTAACGGTCAATCTCATAAATACCATACGCATACGATCCTTGAGGTCGTTGCACGCTTTTTCGTTTTGAAGGTCAATATCCTTCGGCTTTACAAGTTTAGGCATAATAATATTCTCCATATCATAAATATTTGACGTTTTATGTATGGAAAGTAATTAAACAAATCATATCACAAGGCAAAGTTGCAAGAGGATTACCCTTTTATTGAGTAACCTATTGAGATATATCAAGTGTCCTTCTGACACGTGATACATCGTGCGACCGGAATGATAACTGGTCGCACGATGTATAAAGTCCTTGTAAAATAAGGCTTTTTTGTCATTTTGATAGCCTTTGACACTTGACACATCGATTTTATGGTTTGCGATTAAATTTGAAAATTCCTTTCTTTTTAACGTCTGCTTTATGATAGTGCAAAGTGAAATGAACGATAACTGAGCCGTGTTCGACCAAAAGAGAAACAATGCGTGCAGCGCACATTCGTGCGTTACACGCATTGTTTTAACCAGTAAGAAAAGCAGACAGAGAATATCCCCATCTGCTTTATTGGTTAGCTATCTTGTATTTCGTTTCGTGGAGCGGTTGCCATAATCTCCGCAAATTCGCTTTGAGTAAGCAATTTGAACTCAACATTGTAAAACTCGCCCTTGCCTGATGTGCTATATTGTAAGCGAATAGGCATCGTCATAAACGAAAGGTGAATTTCCAATATGTTAAGCGGATAAACCACAATCTTTTTTGTAATACGCTCAAACAATCCCTCGTTGATTGCATCGTCCTCAAGGTCTACAATGCGTTCCAATTCTGCGATACAAGCGTTTACGTATCTTTCGGTATCAAAAGATGCAGAGGATTCCGACTTTAGAACATCTAATGCTTTTCTCAAATCGGACATCTCTTTTTCTTGTCTGTCTGCCGCTCGCTTGTAGCGTTCCTCAGATATAACCTTTTTGGCAAGTTTAGAATCAAGCTCGTCTATCTCGTCATAGATTTCGTTAATTCGCTTTTCAATCTCTGCGATTTTCTTGCTATTGTCCTTGGGCGTGTTCATCTTGGCAAACTCGCCCCGCATTTCGTTTATCAACGCCTGCTTTTGCGGTTTGACAATCTGTGTGATGATGTCATAAAGAGCCGTTTTCAAGATTCTATCATTTACTCGCAGAGCATTGCAGCCTACGTATGCAAGCTCCCCGGTATCAAGTACTACTTGCTTGTATTGCCCTCTGCTATGATTTTCAAAGCATACCCACGCTTTGTATGGGGTATTCTTCTGCTTCTTTTGATAGCTTACATATCGACCACCACAAATACCGCAGAATATCTTGCCACTTGTCCAATAGCGGTTAGAGTGCTTTGCCTTAATCTCGTCAGAGGGGGCTTTTTCTTGCAATATCTCTTGTACCTTATTCCAAAGGTCACGTTGTATGATAGCGGCTTCGGGATGGTGGTCTTCTTGGTAGAACAAATAAGACTCTCCACGATTATATTTCTTCTTATGCGTTAAAGGGTCGGGGGTGTATGTCTTACCCTGTGCCAAATCACCGACATACTTTTCGTTACGCAAAATACGCAGAATGACGGTGTTTGTCCACCCATTCTTATAACGCTTGGTTTTCTTGCCTTGCTGTTCCAAACGGCGTGCAATCGTGTGTGTGCCGTCACCTGCGGCAAACCACTCAAAGATGTTGCGTATAATTTCGGCTTCGTCCTCGATAATCTCAAAGTGTTGGATACCAAAATTATCCCTCACTATATTATAGCCGTACATTTCCTTACGCCCGAAAACAGTGCCCACACGCATTTGTTGCTGTTGCCCCCACTTAACACGGCGAGAGGTTCTCAAGCTCTCTTGCTCGGCATTGGTGGCTATTTGTGTGAGCCGCTCACGATAATCGTTGGATTGCGTGTTTATATCATCCGAAAGAAACCAAACATAGATGTGTTTGCGTCTCAATTCCTCAACAATATTCAAAAGATGCTGTACGTTTCTTGAAAAACGAGAAACCTCTTTTGTAAGTATTATCTCAACGCCACCACGGCGAGCAAGCTCTATCATTCGATTGAATGAATCACGCTTCTCTAAGGATGTACCACTTAAACCTTCGTCGGAAAAAATTCCGACATTAACCCAATTTTTGTGTTGCTTAAAATAGCTGTCAAAAAAGTATTCTTGTGCCTCAAGGGAATTTTTTTGATCATTGTCTGTACTCACACGGCAATAGGCACATACTTTGTGAACCTCATTGTCTTGCGTTTTCAGTATGGGTTTTGGTGGTTGGTGTTCAATCGTTCTGCCCATTTTCTTTATCCTTCAGTAATTCCTTTTTCCTTTCGTTTTCAAAGTCTTTGGTTTTGATAGTGTCCATCACATACGTTCTAAAATCTTGCAAGAAGAGTTGAAACTCATTCTCGTTGATCTTTAACGCATCAATGTTAGTTATCAAACTGTGTCGCTCCCCACTATGTGTAATCACATAGCAATTATATGCGGAGACGAGGAAAGTTGTTAAAAGAAAATCGTCCTCAATTTCTGCGGCTTGGCGGAATTGAGCCATCGTCATTTTCTTTTCGGTAAACCTATAAAGCAAATCAATGATGTTTTTCATTGTCTTATCCTCTTTTCATTGTGATACCTATATTATATCATAAACAATTTCGTTCGTCAATAGGCACGGAGGA
>JAFTZI010000112.1 GCA_017461055.1 Clostridia bacterium
CTGTCTGTCTGTCTGTCTAGAGATTATCGCACTGTTTTGCATTTTTGTCAACCTTTTATTTGTAAATTTCTGCTACATTATTGTAGCATAACACAATTGTCCTGTCAATGCTTTTTCCCAAAATGTTTCCTAATCGGTAACGCATTTTCACTCTGATTTTCACACTTTATTGTTATGGCAAAAGTGCAAAATTTGCACTTAAAAATGAGGCTGTGAAATTCACAGCCTCATAGTTTTATCTGTTTAAGTCCTCAACGAAGATTTCTCTTACTGCGTTAGGGTCTTCGACTGGGGTTGGGTTGTACTTTTCCTTTAAGAATTTGGTTGCAACCTGTGGGAACAATGCGTAGGAGAGAACGTCCTCGTCGCATTTTGCAAGGTCGCCTGCCTCTTGTCTGTACTTTTCAAGCTCAGGCTCAATCAGGTCAGCAGGACGGCACTCGATAATTGGCTCGTCGCCTATTGCCTTCTTTCTTACTTCCTCGTTAACCTCGCCCGGAACCTTACCGTATTCGCCCTTTAAAAGTCCCTTGGATTCCTTTGTTACCATTTTGTATCTCTCGCCTGTTAACACATTGAAAACAGCCTGTGAGCCTACGATTTGGCTTGTAGGAGTTACAAGCGGTGGGTAACCGAAGTCCTTTCTTACTCTTGGCACCTCGGCAAGCACGTCGTAGTACTTGTCCTCGGCTTTTGCCTGCTTAAGCTGAGAAATAAGGTTGGAAAGCATTCCGCCCGGAACCTGATACAAAAGTGTATTAGGGTCAACATTTAATACCTTAGGGTCAAGGGAGCCTTGCTCCTTAAGCTTCTTTGCAACGTCACGGAAGTGCGCCGCTGCCTCGTTTAAGGACTTAAGCTTAATGCCTGTATCGTACTCTGTGCCGCGAAGGGTAGCAACCATAGCCTCGGTTGATGGCTGTGATGTACCGTTTGCAAGTGGGGAAAGAGCTGTATCAATAATGTCAACTCCTGCTTGAATTGCCATTAGGTAGGTCATATCGCCTGTACCTGTTGTATTGTGTGTATGAAGGTGAATTGGCACCTTAATTTCCTTCTTCAATGCGGTTACAAGCTCGTAAGCTGTATATGGGAGCAAAAGGTTTGCCATATCCTTAATACAAATTGTGTCAGCGCCTCTGTTTTCAAGCTCCTTAGCAAGCTGAACAAAATATTCAAGGCTGTGAACAGGGCTTTCTGTGTAAGAAATAGCCGCCTCACAGTGTCCGCCGTATTTCTTTGTAGCCTTCATTGCGGTTTCAATGTTTCTTACGTCATTTAAAGCATCGAAAATACGAATAACGTCTATACCGTTATTAATGGATTTCTTAACGAACTCCTCAACAACGTCGTCAGCGTAGTGCTTGTAGCCAAGAAGGTTCTGACCGCGAAGAAGCATTTGAAGTCTTGTGTTAGGCATAGCCTTACGAAGTGCGCGAAGTCTTTCCCAAGGGTCCTCACCTAAGAAACGCATACAGGAATCAAAGGTAGCGCCGCCCCAACACTCAAGTGACCAATAGCCAACCTGGTCAAGAGCCTTGCAGGCAGGGAGCATATCCTCAAGTCTCATTCTTGTAGCGGCTTGAGATTGATGCGCGTCACGTAATATAGTATCTGTAATTAAAACTTGTTTAGCCATTTTATTACCTCTTTAATTCAAATTAGCAAAGCGCGATTAATACGCCTGCTGCAATTGCAGAGCCGATAACACCCGCTACGTTTGGACCCATTGCGTGCATTAACAGGAAGTTGCCCGGATTTTCTCTCTGGCCCTCCTTTTGAGAAACACGCGCTGCCATTGGAACAGCAGAAACGCCTGCTGAGCCGATAAGTGGGTTGATTTTCTTGCCCTCGGGCAAAAATACGTTCATAAGCTTAGCAATTAACACACCGCTTGCAGTTGCAACGCCGAATGCGATAACACCCATTACAATGATTATAATGGTTCTTAGTGACAAGAAGGTTGCCGCAGTTGCTGTTGCGCCAACGCTAAGACCTAAGAATACGGTTACAATGTTCATAAGCTCGTTTTGAACTGTCTTGCAAAGACGCTCACAAACTCCGCACTCCTTAAGCAGATTACCGAACATAAGTGATCCAACAAGGGGAGCCGCTGAAGGAACAATAAGAGCAACAACAATTGTAACCATTATTGGGAACAAAATTTTCTGGAGCTTTGAAACGGGACGAAGTCCGCTCATTACAATAGCTCTTTCCTTTTTTGTTGTTAAAAGTCTCATAATAGGCGGCTGAATTACGGGAACAAGCGCCATATATGAATAAGCGGCAACAGCGATAGGACCAAGCAGGTGTGGGGCGAGCTTTGATGTTACAAATATAGCGGTAGGACCGTCAGCACCGCCGATAATACCGATAGATGCGGCATCACGCATTGTGAACTGAAGCGCTTCGATACCTGTTGCATCTCCAATAGCGCCAACGCCGATTACGCCTGCAAAGGTAGCAAAAATACCAATCTGCGCAGCGGCGCCGAGTATCAAGCTCTTTGGATTTGCAATTAACGGACCGAAGTCTGTCATTGCGCCAACACCGATAAATATCAAGCAAGGGTAAACACCAAGCTTAACACCTAAATAAAGAACGTCTAAAAGACCAATATTTTTAACATCTGCAAATGCGCCCCAGTTTACCTGTCCGCCTGCAAAAATTTCCTCGTGGAAAATGCCTGCAAAGGGTAGGTTTGTAAGGAGCATGCCAATAGCGATTGGCAAAAGAAGCAAGGGCTCAAACTTTTTACCGATAGCAAGATAGCAAAGAAGGCAAGCTACTGCAATCATTATAATATTCTTCCAGCCGCCCTCTTGGAAAAAGCCATACACGCCAGACTGCTTCAAAAAGTTTATAAAGCCTTCCATTTATAAACCTCTCTTACGCGAGTGTGCAAAGAACTGCGCCTGCATCAACTGTTGTGCCGGGAGTAACGTTTACGGAAGCTACTGTGCAATCAGACGGAGCCATAATTTCGTTTTCCATCTTCATAGCCTCAAGAATCATAAGAACGTCGCCCTTCTTAACGGATTGACCGTTCTGTACATTTACCTTTAAGATATTGCCCGGCATTGGAGCAGTAATGCTCTTTGAGCCTGCCTGCGCAGGAGCTGCGGGAGCTGCCGCAGGAGCCGGTGCTGCTACCGGCGCTGCCTTAATATCAGCCTTATCAATTACCTCAAGTGTGATTTCATAAACATTTCCATTTACATTTACTCTATAAGCTTTCATTTTTATATCTCCTTAAATAATTAAATCTTTTTAAATGATACAACACGGATGGCTGAAATATCAGTTCCGTTTTCCTCTGCAACCGCAGCGCAAACAGCCGCAACGATCTCGTCACGGTTTTCAATAACACCTGTGCTTACAGTCTGTGCAGGCGCGCTTTGTGCTTCTTCTTTATCATCAGCCTTCTTTTTGCTCTCTGCCTTAGTAGTAACTAAGTTCATAAGCTCAACAAGACCGATAATGATTGCAAGACCGACAAAGACAACCGCAATACCGATAAGACACACAAGTGCCCAGTGTACATCAGCTGCTAAAAATAAGCCTTTTACCATATTTTCACTCCTTATTCCGGCTATTGCCCAAATTTTTTCTAATTTTAACACATTTATACAAAAAAGTAAATACTATATATAGTATTTTATCTGCAAATTCACATTTTGTTAACATTTCACAATTGTACCTGAAAGTATTATGGCAAAAGACGCGGCATTCTATAAGAACACCGCGTCTTTTTCTTATCTCATTTTCTTTAAATTCAATGCGATTTTAACCTTTTCAACAATGCCCTTTGCGTTTAAGCCAAAATGCTCAAGCAAATCCTTGCCTGCGCCGCTCTTACCGAATTGGTCGGGAACACCGTGTCTTACAACGGGAACAGGGCAAACCTCGGAAACAACCTCTGCAACAGCTCCGCCAAGACCGCCTATAATGTTATGCTCCTCAGTGGTAACGATAGCGCCTGTTTGCTGTGCCTCGGCAATAATAAGCTCCTTGTCAATAGGCTTTATTGTGTGCATATTAACAACGGATGCGGATATACCGTCCTCTCTTAACATCTCTCTTGCAATCAATGCCTGCTCAACCATAAGACCGTTAGCTATGATAGTAACATCAGTACCGTCGAAAAGCTTAACGCCCTTACCGATTTCAAACTTATAGTCCTCATTATCGTTGATTACCGAAACAGGCAAACGACCGAAGCGAACATATACAGGGCCATCATAGTTAATAGCCGCCTCTACTGCGCATCTTGCCTCAATAGCGTCGCTTGGGTTCATAACAACCATACCCGGAATTGTACGCATAAGTGCCATATCCTCGCAGCATTGGTGTGTTGCGCCATCCTCACCTACGGAAACACCGCCGTGTGTTGCGCAAATTTTTACATTCAAGTGCGGGTAGCCGATTGAATTTCTTACCTGGTCAAAGCTTCTGCCTGCTGCAAACATTGCAAAGGTAGATGCAAAAGGAATCTTTCCGCTTGCTGCAAGACCGGCAGCGACACCGAACATATTGTTTTCGGCAATGCCGCAATCGAAAAATCTTTCAGGGAATTTCTTCTTGAATATACATGTTTTTGTAGCCTCAGCCAAGTCGGCATCGAGAACTACTATATCGTTATACTTAGCGCCAAATTCTGCAAGCGCATTACCGTACGCTTCTCTTGTTGCGATTTTATCAGCCATTTCTCATTACCTCCTTAAAGCTCACTCTTGTATTTTTCAAGCTCTGCCTTAGCCTGATTATATTGCACCTCGTTTGGCGCCTTACCGTGCCAGCCTGCTTGATTTTCCATAAAGGAAACGCCCTTACCCTTAACTGTTTTAGCAACAATTACAGTAGGCTTGCCCTTTACTGTCTTAGCTTCCTCAAAGGCATTTAAAATTTCCTCAATGTTATGTCCGTCAATTGAAATTACATTCCAACCGAAGGCTCTGAATTTGCTTGGGTATGGCATAACGTTCATAACGTCCTTTACAGGTCCGTCAATCTGCAAGCCATTGTTATCAACTATTAAGCAAAGGTTGTCAAGCTTATAGTGAGCCGCAAACATAGTTGCCTCCCAAATTTGACCCTCTTGGCTTTCACCGTCGCCAATCATAGCATAGGTACGGTAGTCGTCTCCGTTAAGCTTAGCCGCAAGAGCCATACCGCAGGCTGTTGAAAAGCCTTGACCCAAGGAGCCTGCTGACATATCAATGCCCTTCATTGTTTTCATATCGGGGTGACCCTGTGTAAGTGAGCCTAAATGTCTGAAATTCTTAAGCTCCTTAATGTCAAAATATCCGCGCAAAGCCATTGCCGCATAAAGCGCAGGGCAGGAGTGACCCTTGGAAAGAACAAATCTGTCTCTTTTTGGGTCTCTCGGCTTTTTAGGGTCTATTCTAAGCTCTGAAAAATACAAGCAAGCAAGAATGTCGGATGCAGAAAGCGCTCCGCCCGGATGTCCTGACTTACCGCTATAAACCGCTTCAACAGCTCCAAGTCTTATATCGGTAGCTATTTTCTTTAACTCTAAAATCTTATCGTTGTTCATCTTGAACCTCCGAACCAAAATATATATGGTTATTTTAGCACTTTTATTCCCTAATGTCAATAATAAGTTTAAAGCTTAGTGTACTCAATTTCAGGAAACCGTAGCGAATTTTTTAAATTTTTGCAAATAATCTATCTTTTTGATAATTCCCTGTCGGTAATCGTCGACCACCCACATATAAGAATAGTACATTTGAATAACTCCGCCCGCTACATACAAGATAATTTGCAAGGCGTTCCAAATAATAGACGCTATATTTATCTCATTTGCAAGGCTGACACCGAAATAGCCGAAAATAACTGCCATTATCAGCTTAATCAAGGCATCGCTTGCATTTCTGTGTGAGGTGTACTCCTTTTTGCTTGTGCCGAAGTCAAAGGGGTCGTTTGCCTTTACTCCGTCCGAGGTTAAATTCGAGGAAACAAGGGGCTTGATTTTCACCCTTAATGCCTTACGGTAGACGTTTTTTCTTAATTTACCGTTAATATGAACAGGCAAAGCGCATCCGTCAGCGTCAAAATAATCGGAATACTTCATTCCCTGTGAGGCTAAAATTCTTGTTCTTATTTCGCGCCTTGCCCTTTGATTTTCACTTTCGCAAAACGCATCAAGCCTGTCGATAAAGGGAGTGATTTCATCAACGATTTGCGCGTGCAAAAGGTTTGTTGCAACTGTTCTTTCGTCCTCGTCGCCTCTGCGAATACCTATGGAACGAAATACTCCGTTTATCATTATGCCCACAATTAAGCTAAGGACACCCGTGCCCAGTATTTCATAAAGGCTTCTGCCCGATTTTGAAATGTTTATTAAGCTGCTTGCCACATAAACCAAGGATATGAGAACTACTACCACATACCCTGCGTTTTTATAAAATGCTTCTCCAAAGCCCTTTCTTTTCATCTTTTCTCCTTACACTCTGCCACTGAATACTCTTTTTATTTCCTTAGCGCTTCTTTCAGCTGTTTTGTCAATAAGCCTTTCCTCTTTTGCTTTTCTTATAAGGGCTTGACAAGCGCTGTCAAGAAGCTCGCCTATTAAGGCAAGCAAGGAAAAAACAATTAAGTCCTTTAGAATGTCCTTTAAAAGATAGCTGAGTAAAAACACTATGGCAAAGACATATATTCTTGATGGGATTTTTAATTTTCCTATTACCTTTAAAAAGGAAATTACGAAAAGCAGGGCAAAGCCA
>JAFTZI010000113.1 GCA_017461055.1 Clostridia bacterium
CCTTGCAATACTTAGTATGGCTGTGTCAAGCCTCAGCCAAAATCATCTTAAAATAAGCGTTTTTGGTGCTCGCAATTTTAGACGAGTAAATCTTGGCTTAATCAAGGCAAAAAAACGCAGACAATTAAAAAATTTTCAAGTTTTTTTAACACAGAGTAAGACGAGATTTACCGTATAAAATCGTGGTTTAACTGAGTCTTACCCCGCTAGGCTCAAATAATCTTATTAAGGAATTACATAAGGATTGATACCTACATTTCACCCTTTCCGTATAAACTGTGAAATCAAACAGGATTGATACCTACCGAAAATAAGATTTTTGAAATAAATTTCGCTATACCTGTAAAAAGGGCAGGATAGCAGGAACGGAGGCCAATATGGCAAAAACAAACAAACAATCAATCGTCAGAATGACCGAGCTTGCGGTTTTAACTGCAATAGTTCTCATTCTCCAGCTTTTGGGAATAGGCATTAAGCTGCCATTCCTTGCTACTCCCGTAAGCCTTGTGCTTATACCAATTGTGTTAGGCGCAACAGTTTTAGGACCAAAGGCAGGCGCTTGGCTTGGCTTGGTATTCGGCTTAGAGGTTTACATTGTGGCAGGAGTGATGGGCATGGACTTTTTCACCATGACCCTGTTTAACAACCATCCTATAATTACATTTTTAATTTGCGTTGTTAAATCAACACTTGCAGGCTTCTTGTGCGGTGTGGTTTACAAGGCAATCGCAAAGAAAAACGAGCTTTTAGCAACCTTTGTTGCAGCCGCAGTTGCACCGATTGTAAACACAGGCGTGTTTATTATAGGCTGTCTTTTCATTTCGGGAACACTTGAAAGTAATTTCGTCGCAAGTGGCTCAACAGTAATTTATTTCTTAATAATAGGCTGCGCAGGACTTAATTTTGTAATCGAATTCTTTGTAAATATGATATTTGCTCCGGCACTTAATCGCTTAGTAACAATACTTAATAAAAGAATTTCATAAAATACTGAGCATAAAACAGGCACAAAAAACTTGTGTCTGTTTTCCTTTGTAAACTAAAGTTAACCGCTTTTTTATTATTGGTAAATTCAAGTTGCTTGCATTTTGCTTTGGTTTACTGTATAATGAGAAAAAAGGAGGGCTTGTTTATGAAAAAGCTATTATCATTAATCATCGTATTTGTAACTGTAATATCACTCGGCGTTCTGTTTAACTCCTGCGAAAGCAGTGAAAACAGTGTAAGAGAAGAGCTTCCCATATCATTTGGTGAAAAATATACTTATATGAGCGAAAAAACATTTGACGACGGACATTATGTAAAAAGAATTGACAGCTATATTTTTTACAAGAATGGAAAAGGAGAGTTTCACCATTACTTAAGGGCAGAAAATATGAAATATAATGACGATTATACAGAGTCTGCCACAATAAAATTCAGATGGGATATGTCCTCTTATGACGGAGCGCTGTTCTTATTTGAAGAGGAAACAATATATCATGACGACCATACAGAGGGAGAAGAGGTAACGCTAACCCAAGCTCCGTTTACAGTTTCGCAAAATGTTTTATTCCCTGCTACCTCATCTTTCATTCGATATGTGCGCGAAGGCTCAGAGCTTTTTGATTTGAATAACGATATTGAGGAATAATGTAACTAAG
>JAFTZI010000010.1 GCA_017461055.1 Clostridia bacterium
ACATTCGTGCCCGTGATATACAATGCTTAACGCATTGATGATATACACGCAAAATTGCGTGATGATATGCACGAATAAATTCGTGATTGATTTTCGGGCGATTCGTGAATCGCCCCTACAAATTAGGTTTCACACACACCGCAGGGCGGTGGCTTGCTGCCGCCGAAATAACAAGGTACTACAAATTAAGTTTAACACACCAATCAAGTCTTGACCCAAGTCAAAGAAGATTCTTGCACAAGGCATACTGCGTAATCACTTCGTTCAGAATGACAGTATGCAAGCCTCAGAACGACAGATTAGTTTTACGTTTTCTCTATTGCCATTATGATTTTTTGTATTTGTAACCTATCACTTTTGCTTTAGCAAAAATTTCACGTTGCTTTAGCAACATTTCACTCGACCTTGGTCGAATTTCACCGAGGCAAAGCCTCGATTTCATTGCAAGTTGACCTTGTGTCTGCTTGCCTGTCGACCCCTACAATTTCGTGTTTGTTACCTATCACTTTTGCTTTAGCAAAAATTTCACGTTGCTTTAGCAACATTTCACTCGACCTTGGGCGAATTTCACTCGGCAAAGCCGGATTTCATTGCAAGCTGACTTAGTCTGCTTGCTTATGTCCCCATACAACAGGACGGTTAGAGCTATTCCACCATTCGTGCCATTCACTTGGTTGACTTTCTGCTTCACAATAGATTGTAAGGCTTTTGCAACCATAAAATGCATCATAGCCTATACTTGTTACACTGCTTGATATTACAATACTTGTAAGGCTTTTGCAACCATTAAATGCCCTATCACCTATGCTTGTTACACTGCTTGGTATTACTATACTTGTAAGGCTTGTGCAATTATAGAATACGTTATTGTCTATGCTTGCTATACTATTTGGTATTTTTATGCTTGCAAGACTTGTACAGCCTTTGAATGCTTCATAGCCTATGCTTGTTACACTGTTTGGTATTTCTATGCTTGCAAGTCCTGTGCAACCCTCGAATGCCCAACCACCTATGCTTGTTACACTGTTGGGTATCTTAACGCTTGTAAGACCTGTACAACCAGAGAATGCATTATCACCTATACTTGTTATACTATTGGGGAGTTCAATGTTTGTAAGTCCTGTGCAACCCTCGAATGCTCTATCACCTATATTTGTTACACTGTTTGGTATTTCTATGCCTGTAAGGCTTATGCACCAAGAGAATGCATTATCACCGATACTTGTTATACTATTTGGTATTTTTATGCTTGTAAGGCTTATGCAATCAGAGAATGCATTATCACCGATACTTGTTACAGGCTTACCGTTATAGGTGCTTGGTATAACAACACTTGTAGCACTTTCACTACAGTAAATAACCTTATATCCATCCCCGTCTAATTCATAATCAACGGTACCAATCCATTTAGCTTCAAGGGTAATATCTTCTGTTACCGTATAGCCTGCAAAGGACCATTCTTCATCATCCAGATACCAGCCATCAAATGTATAGCCTTCTCTTTCGGGGTCCTCTGGCTTGGTTATTTTTCCACCCTTTTCCAACTGTATGCTTTCTATTTCGCTTCCCCCTGCTGTATCGAACCTAACTGTTACCTCTTTCTTATCGTTACAGGAATTCAAGAAAAGGCACAAGCTTAAGCAAGCTATAATAAAAGCTAACATTAAAAGTCTTTTTTTCATTTTACTTTTCTCCTCATAGCGTGTAGTATTTAAAATTCAACCACCGTTGTTTGTCCTGCTTTTATGTGGATTTTCTTAAAGTCTAAAAGCTCGGGGTGCGGCTCGTATTTGAATTTAAGCACTGCGTAGTCGGTGTCGTATTCGCCCTTGTTGGTGATTTCCACCTTGTTTTCGCTTAGCCAGTTTTCCTCAACTCTGCCATATGTAAGACCGTAGCCGAAGGGGTAAAGTGGCTCGCCCTTGAAGAATTTATAGGTGCGGTTTTCCATACTGTAATCTCTGAAGGGGGGCAGGTCCTCTGTTGATTTATAGAAGGTTACAGGCAATCTTGCGCTTGGTGAATACTTGCCCAAAAGAATGTCGGCTAAGGCATTTCCGCCCTCGGCGCCCGGATAGAAGCATTGCAAAACCGCATCGCATCTTTCGTTTTGGTCGCAAAGTGCAACAGCACTTCCGCTTACGTTTACGAAAATTGTAGGCTTGCCAAGCTTCATAATTTCCTCATAAAGCTTCCTTTGTGAGCTTGGAAGCTCTAAGTCCTTCTTGTCGCCTGCCACGTCACCGTTAAAGGCATCTCCCTCCTCGCCCTCGATTGACGGATTAAGACCCATACAAAGTATAACCGCGTCAGCCATTTTGGCATTTATTATAGCCTCTCTTGCAGGGAAGCCTGACCAGTTACCGTCGTCGTGAGTGGTGTGACAGCCCTTGGCATACAAAACTCTTCCGTCAAAATTGTCCTGTAAGCCATTTAAAATTGTAACGTATCTTGAAGGAGTTCCGTTATAGTTTGCGTGTAAAACCGTTCTGTCATCGGCATTAGGGCCAATAACCGCAATTGTTTTTACGTCCTTGGAAAGCGGCAAAATTCCGTTGTTTTTAAGAAGAACAATGCTTTCTCTTGCCATTTGTCTGTTGATTTCCTTATGCTTGTCGCACTCTACTACGCTATATGGGATTTTATCGTATTCGCAGTCATCATCGAACATACCAAGACGGTATCTTGCCTCAAACAGCTTTTCCACCGCCCTTGTTATTGTTTCCTCGTCGATTAAGTCCATTTCGTAAGCCTCGTACAAGGCAAGATAAGCATCTCCGCAGTTAAGCTGACATCCGTTATTAACAGCTAAAGCCGCGCTTTCCGCCTCGGTGTCGGTTATGTGGTGTCCTCTGTTTATATCGGCAATTGCGCCGCAGTCGGAAACAACGTAGCCCTTAAAGCCGAACTCCCCGTACAAAATGTCCCCAAGCAAGGTTTTACTTGCGCAGCACGCCTCACCGTTTACTCGGTTGTACGCGCCCATTACTGCGCTTGGGTCCGCGTTGTCTATGCAATACTTAAAGGCGGCAAGATAGGTTTCGTACAAATCCTTTTTGGAAACACGGGCATCAAAGCCGTGTCTTTCGTATTCGGGGCCACTGTGAACCGCATAATGCTTAATTGTAGCGTCAAGCTTTCTGTGCTTGCCCTCTCCCTGTAAGCCCTTAATAAAGGCTGTACCCATTTTTCCTGTTAAAAGTGGGTCCTCTCCGTAGGTTTCGTGTCCGCGTCCCCAGCGTGGGTCACGGAAAATATTAATGTTAGGTGACCAATATGTAAGACCCTGATACAATTCTGTGCTACCAAAGGATTTAAACTCGTTATATTTAGCTCTTGCCTCGTCGGAAATGGCAGTTGCCACCTTATACATAAGCTCCGTATTAAAGCTTGAAGCCATACCGATAGCCTGTGGGAAAACAGTGGCACAGCCCTGTCTTGCAACACCGTGCAAGCACTCATTCCACCAGTTGTACGCAGGCACGCCCAAGCGCGGAATGGCGGGTGCGTCGTATCTCATTTGCGCCATTTTTTCCTCAATTGTCATTTTGCTCACAAGCTCTTTTGCTCTTTCCAAAAAATTCATATTAAGTCCCCCTTAATTATTCTGTTAAATAAATTCATTTGCTCCTTGCTCGGTGTGTAATATTCACACTCGTCAAGACCTAAAGCCTCGTATTTGTGCTTTCCCATATTGTGATACGGTAAAAGCTCTGCTCTTGTAATAGCTTCCTTTTTTAAAAGGCCTGCTATTTCGGTTATTTCTTCCTCTGTGTCATTAAAGCCGCCGATAACAGGCACACGCACGGTTATGTCCTTGCCCAGCATACTTAGCCTGTGCAAATTTTCTAAAATCAGACGGTTATTTACCCCTGTACCCTTTATGTGCAGCTCGGGATTTACGCATTTTATATCGTACAAAAAGGTGTCGGTACAGTCAAGAACCCTTTCAAAGCTTTCCCAAGGCACATTTCCCGCTGTATCAATGGCTGTGTTTATTCCGTTTACCTGACACTCCCACAAAAGCTCCTTAACAAAGTCAGCTTTCAGCATACATTCTCCGCCCGAAAGCGTAACTCCGCCGCCGCTTGATACGTAGTAGTCCTTGTCCCTTTTTATAATTTCCATAAGCTCTTTTACGGTGTACTCTTGACCGCATATTTCACGCGCGTCCATAGGGCATAAAAGGGCGCATTTGCCACACAGGGTACAGCTTTTTTGATTATTCGGGCAAGCTGACAGACATTTTTTACAGTCAACGCATTTGTCCTTATAGTACAAAAGCTCCCCTTCCCATTTAAGCCCCTCGGGATTGTGGCACCATTTGCACCTTAAGTTACAGCCCTTGAAAAACACGGTTGTTCGCGCGCCGTCACCGTCAACAAAGGAGCTTCTTTGTATATCAAATATATTCGCCTTCATTTTATTTCTCGTCGGGCAAAGCCATTAGGTCATTTGTTATTTCTTCCTTATGCTCATATACAAAATTCTTGATTTGTTCCTTTATCATTTTTGTACCGTTCTTTCTATAATGTCGTCCTGTATGCTTTCCTTCAGCTTTACAAAGTAATCGGAAAAGCCGGTTACCCTTACTCTTAAGGACTTGTAATCCTTTGGACAGGCTTTGGCATTTATTAAATCCTGCCTTGAAACGTAGGTTAGCTGAAAATGGACTCCGCCCTTTTCAAAGTAGGTATAAAGCATTTTGCAAAGGCTGTAAAAGCTTTGGTCGTTTTCAACGGTTTTTTCGTCAAGAGAGATGTTTGTAACCGTTGAGCCGCAGGCAATGGCATATGGGTCAAGCTCCGCTACCGAATTAAGAAGCGCCCCCAAGCCACCCTTATCTCTTCCGCCGCTTTGCCCAATGCCGAATTTTAGCTGCTCGCCATTAAAGCGCGCGTCGGGGGTTGCCATTGTTTTTTCGCCAAACCATTTGTGGTGCTCGTTGTAGCCAAGCAAATCTCCCACTAATAACGGATAGCCGAATACATTTTTGCGTCCGCGGTAGGCTTTATATAGACTGCTGTATAAAAGCTGAGAGGTGCTTTTTGCTATTTCGGTATCGTTGCCGAAATAGCTGACCGTTTTAATTAAGGTAAGCCTTAAATCCTCGTACCCTGCCCAGTTATTCTTAAGGGCAGAAACAAGCTCACTCATTGAGCAAATTTTCTTTTCGTAAACTGCCTCACGCACCGTAATTAATGAGTCAATAAGATTGACAATGCCTATTAGCATCGGCGAGGAAATTACAACATTTCCCCCACCCTGTGTCAAGCTTTTGCCATTTTCTATGCAATCATTGAAGAAAAGGCTTGATATATAATTTATGTCCTTGGCTCTTTCAAGGTTGTACATATCGTCATACTCAAATATTTCATTAAGGTCAGAGTAAAGCTCCCTCTCAAACACAGAATAAAATTCCTCAAAGCTATTAAGCTCCTGTATCTTATCTGCTTTTTTGTGGAAAAGAGTTTCTATGCACCTAAGCGCATTTCCCTTGGAGTTACTGCCTGTAATAGCGCCCAAAAAGGCAGGCTCATTACAACCGACCATAGTGTAGGAAACAGCCCGTTCGTAGGGGAAGCCGCATATTTGCGTGTAGCACTTAATTCTTTTGTCGTCATTTGTAAAGGCAATTCTTTTGTGCGGGTCGCGCCTTTCCAAATCCATCATATAATAAAAGCTTTCAAACGATAGCTTTTTTGTCCATCTTAAAGTAATTTGCGGAATGTATATGGGAAGCTCCACCATACTGTCGGCTATAAGGGCGGAAAGCTCATTAAAGGCATCGTTGCCCCTCTCGTCATAGCCACCTATACAAAAGTGGCTCTCTCCCCCTCTTGTAAAGTGGGGTGAGGTTATAGGAGTTGATGCTTGTACCATTAAGTAAAGCTCCTGTAAATACTCTCTTGCCTCATCCTTGGTAATAACACCCTTTTTTATGTCCTCAAAATAGAAGGGGGACAAAAAACGGTCAAGTGTGCCTAAGCTGTCGGGGTCTGCGCTAAAGCAGACGTAAATTGACAAAACAGCCTCGTAAAAGCTGCTTGGCTTGTTTTTCGGCACGCGCATAAGAGCATCTGCCAATTTTTCAAGCCTTTTTCTTGCCTCCGAATCCCTTATGCTCTCTGCATATTCAAGGGTACGCGCAGCGCATTTTTCGCACCATTCAATAAGGGTTATTGCAACAGTCCTTAAGCCATTTAAAAATTCTACACGCTCGCCCTCGTCCTTGTGTTCCTTTATTGAAGCGTCTATGTCGCCTATTATACCCAAAACGCCCTTTTCAAGCACACGCTTATAGTCTGCGGTTGCGTGCTGCCACTCCATTGTGGAAAGGTTGTTAATGGGCTTTAGATAATACTTGTCAAGCGCCATTTGCGTGTACTTGTGTCCGCCGCGCTTAAAGGCGTCGCCAACCACGCTGCCGTCAAAATTAAACCTGCCCGTAAAAGCAGAATACTCCGTTATGACAGGCTCTTGATTAAGAATATATTTACAAAGGCGCAAAACCTCGTTTTCCACCCTTGATTTTCCCCCGTCCCACTCCTCTTGCTCGGTGGGAACTGTATTTACATACATCTTACCGTCTAAGGTAAGCTTGACAAGCTCATTAATTCTTGTATTCATAAAGGCTCCT
>JAFTZI010000114.1 GCA_017461055.1 Clostridia bacterium
CGTAAATGTGGGTGTTCTTGACATTTCGGCTCACCGTGACGATATTGATTTTCGCGTTTCTGACAAGGACAGCAAAACAAACATTCCCTTTGAAATAAGCGGCAAAAACGTAGTCCTCGTTGATGATGTTTTGTTCACGGGTAGAAGCGTGCGCGCCGCTATGGACGCATTAATATCAATGGGCAGACCCGCTAAAATACAGTTAGCCACCCTAATCGACAGGGGCCACAGGGAATTGCCTGTGTGCGCCAACTATATCGGCAAAAACTTCCCCACCTCACGCACCGAAATGATAAAGGTTTACTTCGAGGGCATAGACGAGGAAACCTGCGTTAAGCTTTACGACAAATAATCAAGTCAAGGCTGACTTGTAAAATCGCTGTTTAAGGAGGAATGGAAATGAAAAGAAATCTTTTTTTGGCATCTTTATTCACACTTACATTGTGCTTGTGTCTTCTGTTTGTGTCCTGTGGTGACGATACGGAAGAGCCATTGCGACCAAGCGAGGGTCTTGAATACGCCTTAAGCGAGGACGGTACATACTATACCTTGACAGGCATTGGCACTTGTACAGATTCAAAAGTTGTAATTCCCGGTGAATATAATGGCTTACCTGTCAGAATGATAGGTAAAAATGCCTTTGAGAATTGCAACACTGTCAGAAGTGTTGTGATAATGCAGGGCATAACACGCATTGATGATAAAGCGTTTTGGTTTTGTGAAAGCCTAAGAAGCATTGAAATGTCGGACAGTATGGCATATATAGGCAATAATGCGTTTCAAGACTGTGACGGTCTTGCAAGCGTTACAATAGGAAACGGTGTAAAAACCATAGGAGAAGAATCATTCAGCGATTGCTTAAAGCTTACAAGCATAAATATACCAAGCAGTGTAACGAGCATAGGCAAGAAAGCCTTTGCAAGCTGTACAAATCTTGCAAGCATTGAGGTTGATGAAAATAACGCAAATTACAAATCAATAGACGGAAGCCTATATACAAAGGATGGACGTGAGCTTATTCAATATGCCATAGGTAAAACGGAAGGTGAGTTTACTTTGCCCTCCGAGGTGGAAAGCATATGTGATTATGCTTTTTATAACTGTCTGACTCTTACAAACGTCAAAATACCCAAAAGTGTAAAAACCATAGGAGAAAACGTATTCTACGGTTGTGCAGCTCTCGTAATTTCCTGTGAGAATAGCGGTCGGTTAAGCGATTGCGATTGGCATGAATATTGGAATCTGATGGAGTATAACGGCTCATCAGGAAAAGTAAAATGTCCTGTTGTATGGGATTATAACCATAATGACAGAGCAAATGACGGTAATACTTATACCGTTATCGACGGAGTAAGATATTGCATTGATGATTTTTTCTGTAATGCGACTGTTGCAAGACAGCCCGCCTATCTCACCGAAGCTGAAATTCCGAGCTACGTGGTATATAAAAAGATAAGCTACCCTGTTAGAGTAATAGACGCAGAGGCCTTCTCATCCTGCTCAAACCTTACACGTGTAGTCGTACCAAGCAGTGTAAGAACTGTTGACGGGTATGCATTTCTCGGCTGTAAAAGCGTTACAGTTTACTGCGAGGCAAAAAGCAAGGCCGATGGCTGGAGTGACAACTGGAATCGAATAAACTCTTCAGGTTCAAAAATTTTACGGTGTCCTGCGGTTTGGAATTACAACAATAACGATGTGGCAGACGACGGAGCTATCTACACTATGGTTGAAGGAATAAGATACAGCATTAAGAATGAAAGAGCAACCGTTGTAAGACAAATAGTAAGCTTATCGAAAGCGAGAATAAATGAAAAAATCACCTATAAGGACACAAGCTATCCTGTAACAAGCATTGATGATTACGCATTTGAAAATTGCTTTGTCCTTGAGGATGTTGTGTTGCCAAACGGTTTAACAAGCATTGGCGAATATGCTTTTGCAAACTGTGTGGACCTTACAGGCTTAGAATTGCCAAGTAGCATAACCCGTATGGGAAAAAGGGCGTTTTCAGGATGTGAAAGCCTTACAAGCTTTACAATACCAAGCGATATTACAGTCTTGAGCGAGGGCGTGCTTGCCGGATGCGAAAATATTACAGAATTAGAAATACCAAGTAATATAACAACAATAGAGTCATGGGCGCTTGCAGGCTGCTATGCCCTTAAGGATGTTACAGTACCGAATAGCTTAACAGACATATCCGATTACGCATTTTCTCATTGCTCAAGCCTTACATCCGTTAAAATACCGAGCAGTGTAACATACGTAGGCTCAAAGGCATTCATTAATTGCCATAGACTTACAATTTACTGTGAGGCGGAAGAAAAGCCGAATCAATGGCACGGCGAGTGGAACAGTACACATTGTCCTGTTGAATGGGGACACAAGCAAGACAACTGACGTTGCCTTGCAATGAAATTCGGCTAAGCCGAGTGAAATTCATCACAGGGATGAATGAAATGTTGCTAACGCAACGTGAAATTTTTGCTAAAGCAAAAGCGATAGGCTACAAATGCAAAAAATTATGATGGCGATAGAGAAAACGTAAAACTAATTTGTCATTCTGAACGAAGTGATTACGCAGTATGCCTTGTGCAAGAATCTTCTTTGACTTGAACAATTATTGATTGGCGCAATCCTATCAAAGATCCATTCGCTACGCTCAGGATGACAG
>JAFTZI010000115.1 GCA_017461055.1 Clostridia bacterium
AAGAATCTTCTTTGACTTGGGTCAAGGCTTGATTGATGTGTTAAACTTAATTTGTAGTACCTTGTTATTTCGGCGGCAGCAAGCCACCGCCCTACGGTGTGTGAATAACACAAATTTTTAGGGGTCGACAGGCAAGCAGACACAAGGTCAGCTTGCAACTAAATTCGGCTTTGCCGAGTGAAATTCGACCAAGGTCGAGTGAAATGTTGCAAACGCAACGTGAAATTTTTGCTGAAGCAAAAGTGATAGGTAACAAAACACAGGGTCAGCCCTTTCGGAGCTGACCCTGTGTTTATTAAATAATCAATTATCTGTGCTTTTAAGTTCAAAATCCTACTATTTTTATAGGTAATTTGCAATACGCAGCCAGACGTAGCGGGAAAGACCGCAGTCGGGGGTGTTTGGTAGGTGTGGCACTATTTCAAAGCGCACGTTTTCAGCCTTGTCGGAAAAACCGCCGCCGGGGATTTCGTCTGGGCTGTATATGGCAAAGCTGACACCGTTTTCCCTGATTTTTGAAAGGTTTGTCATAAAGGCATTTTTGGCTTTTGTAAGGTGATTTTGGTCATTTGTCAAGGCGTAGTAAAGGTAATCTGCCTCGCCTCGCCAAATGGTCCAGGCATGACCTGCGCAAATGGCAGGGCCATCGGCATCGCCCTCCCACTGTGTTTCCCACCAGCGAAGAGAGGAGCCGTGCATTTGGCAAATAGGCGCCTTTATTACCCAGCTATTATGAATGTCAAGGATTTCCTTGGCTTTTTTTATGTATTCTTCCTTTTTGCTTACATATTTACAGTAGTAAAGCAAGCAAAGCGCAGTGCAGGAAATTGAGCCATCCTCCATTTCCTCCTCGGTTAACGAGGATTTTCCACCCTCTGTTGGAAAGCTAAGACCGCGCTTGTACAAAAATTCTGCCATTTTATGTGCAGACTCAAAGCATTTTTGGGAAAGCTCCTTATCTGTGTCCCTTAAAAACAGAGCCATATCAACAATAGGTATCATAGGACAGCACACCGTTGTGTAGTCCTCCTTGGAATTTCCCCAGTCAATTTCTATGTGTCCGTCAGCCTTTTGATAGTGAGATAACAGACATTCCATAGCCCCTTTTGCATAAATTAGGTATTTTTCGTTCTTAAAATATTTATAGGCATCAAGCAAAATGGTAATGCCGAAAAACAGCTCCTGCACTCGCCTTGACTTGTACACGTTATAGGCAGGGTAGTCATCGTGCGGCTTATTTAATATTGTGCGATGCTCTGTTGCCTTGCTTTCATCCTCTTCGGTAATTACGTCAAGTAAAGTATTTACCTTATTTTCAAGGGCGGCAATTTCCGTTTCACTCAGCCTTTCCTTATACTTCATTAAAAAGCGCATAGTGGCGCTTGCCCAGCATTGATGCTCACACAAATTTCCGTCTGTGTGCTTTTTAATTATATCAAGGTCAACGCTTTCCATTGATTTTTTGTAAAGGGAGTAAAGGCTCATATAGCCATACACCGTCACAGGCGCGCCAAGCGTCCCCTTACATACAGGAGTTAAGGTAGTTTCTCCCTCATATGTAACAGTATATTTGCCTGTAAACTCAAGCTCCCTTTTTTCGCCCTTGTATTCTTCAATTACCGTATCAATTTTTCCGTAAGGGAAAAGTGTAATTTCCGTGCCAAGCTCTCCGCCGCTTATATCATAGTCCATAAACGGCACATTATAAAGCTTATTCAAGGTATCAAGACAGCTTGCAAAATCGCCAACGGGCAAAATCGCAAATTTAAGGGCGCGATTTTTTGAGCCTGTCCCATATGCGCGGTCGTAGTTTGCAAGGAGCTTTAAATTTACAAAAAAGTGTCCCCAGCAGTAAGGAGAATAGTCCATTTTCCAACCGTCAGCTTGACCCAAAACAGCAATCAAAAGGTTGTTTCCACTTGGGCTTGTAAGGTAGAAATAAATTATACCCTTGTCCTTTGCCATATACGGAGAATTAAACAGGTATTGATTTTGCCACCCGCCACCGTCAAGCTTGCCCATAAAGTTCAAGGGCAGATTAATACCAAGCTCGCTAACGGTGTCAAGCTCCGTTTCCATATTAAATATAAGGCCGTTATAAAGAGGGCTTACGGTAAGAGTGGTTTTCGTGTCCCTTGCATACCACCCATTTCCTTGTACTTCAAGCGCGTCGCGCCTGTCAGCGTAGGGCGTTTGAGGCGGCTTTTTCCCCTTTGTTATATCGTCTGTATCAAGAGTGTAGCACACACTCAAGGGACTTTTATCTAAAATTTCTCTGCCTGCGCGTGTATCAAAAATAATACCGCTTTCCTTTTTAAAAATAATGCTCATAGCCTTTTCCTTTGATTTTATTTCTTAATTAAATTATATAATTACAT
>JAFTZI010000116.1 GCA_017461055.1 Clostridia bacterium
AAAGCGTGCATCAAGAACAAAACACGTAAAGTGTTAAGCTCTGATACACGCTTTTAGCGTCTTATACAGATTTATTGAGTTTTGAGACAAGACAGTTTTTGTTGCATCGTTCCTTTTTCGGATGTTTTTTTCGGCACACCATTTTGCCGCATTTTTAGGCGTTTTTTCGCCTACTCCACCAAATCCTGCACCAAACCCGCATTTACTTGCATAAATTTTTATGGAGTTTTGTGTTTGAGTGGAATTTTTGAACTTCCGAAGAACCCTTGTGCCATAAGGCTTTATCGACTTTTATGGAGATATAAATTTATAGTGAAATTGGTCGTTCTTCACCAATACCAAGCTTCATTATATACCTCTTCTAAAAAATAATAATAAGTCGTACATATTATACATTATTTTTTTACCGTCTGCAAGACAAAAAGGTAAAAAATTAAAAATCTTTTTATTTTTGGTATAATCACACTATTTATTCACATAATTGTCACAAACACAATGTAAAATATAAACAACATATGAAAAAATAAGAAAATTGTCGATGAAATTTCAAACAATTTGTTTACAATTAGTTAAAAATATGATATAATTATCTAAATGAAAAAACGGAGGTCAAAAAATGTTAGGAACAAAAATGCTTGTAATTGATGATGATGTGAATATTTGCGAACTCATTAAGGTTTATTTTCAGAATGAAGGCTATGAGGTTACAGTCGCAAATGACGGTGTAGAGGGTATGTCACTTTTTAAAAGCTATGACCCCGATATAGTTTTGCTTGACCTTATGCTTCCCAAAAAGGACGGCACCGACGTTTGTCGTGAAATAAGAGCAAACTCTAATAAGCCAATGATTATGATTACAGCTAAGGGCGACGTTTTTGATAAGGTTTTGGGCTTGGAGCTTGGCGCTGACGATTTTGTTGTTAAGCCATTCGATATGAAGGAGCTTTTAGCAAGAGTAAAGGCAGTTTTAAGAAGATACAGCACAATGGAAAACCACGTTGACAGAGATACTCTCCGTTTCGATAATATGGAAATCAGCTTGGCAAACCACGAGCTTAAAATTAAGGGAGAAAGCGTTGATATTCCACATAAGGAATTGATGCTTCTTTACTTCCTTGCCAAGAACTTTAACAGAGTTTATACAAGAGACCAGCTTTTAAATAAGGTGTGGAGCTTTGATTATCTCGGTGACTCACGTACTGTTGACGTTCACGTAAAAAGACTTCGTGAAAAGCTCTCAGGCGTGTCTGATAAGTGGGAGCTTAAGACTGTTTGGGGCGTTGGCTATAAGTTTGAGGTTTTACCGCAAAATAACGAATAATCAAAATGGGTTGTGTCAAAACAACCCATTTTTATATTGACTTTGCGTCAAATTTAGACTATACTAAATATAATAAAGTTTTAAAATAGGAGTGGCTATGAAAAGGATATTAAGAAAAGTCACCACAAAATACGTATTAATATTTATGGTGCTTATTTTTCTTATAGTTTTTGTATTGGGTACAATTGTAGCAACAATTCTATCTAATTATTCAATAGACGTAAGAATGGAAAAGCTGACCACTGCAAATATTTTGTTTAAGTCGTATTATCAGGAAACAGGAGATGAAAATTTGGAAAGCTCCTTCCGTAAAACGGACACTGAACTGAAAAAAACACTTAAGAGTGTATTTCTGTCAACTGAAAGCTGTCAAATTATAATTGCTGACGAAACAGGAAAAATCGTTATGCATACCTACAAGGACCCCCAGGGCACAGGACCTGTAATATACTATTTCAGTGACTTTGAAAAGGAAGAGCCGCCTGCTATAGATGATGAGGGTACTACTGAAAAAAGTACAGATGCAAAGGAAGAGGACAAAAAAGAGGACAACAAGGTTGAAGAGGACGCAAGCTCATTTGTCAATCTTTTAAAGCTTGACACTCTGCCCAAAAGAACAATAGATGCGCTTACAAGCGAGGGCGACCTGTCAATGAACAATAGCTGCTATGGCTTGTTTGAAAAAAGCCTTGTTTGGTGCGCCTCTCCATTAAGAAATGACAGTCAGGAGCCATGCGGCTATATCATTTCCTTTACCGATGCAGTTGGAGATGGCGATTTGTTTAACGAAATGCTTGAGTCCATTTCCTTAACAGCAGTTTGGCTTTTGTTTGTTGCCTTAGTTGCTATTTACGTTGTTACCTATAAGGTAATGGCGCCGCTTCGTGAAATCAGTAACGCAGCAAAAAGCTTTGCACGTGGAAAATACGATGTTCGTGTACCTGAAAGAGGTAATGACGAGGTAGCCGACCTTGCCCGTTCCTTTAACAAAATGGCAATTGAAATTCAGTCAAAGGATGATATGCAAAAGCAATTCTTAAGCAGTGCTTCCCACGACTTAAGAACTCCAATGACAACAATAGCAGGCTTCATTGACGGCATCTTGGATGGCGCCATTCCGCCCAGCATGCACGAGCACTATTTGAACATAATAAAAAGCGAGGTGCAAAGGCTAAGCCGCTTGGTTACATCCCTGTTAGATATATCAAGGCTTCAGTCAGGCGCTCGCAAATTCGATAAAAAGCCATTTAACATTTGTGAGCTTGTTCGTCAAACAATTATTTCCTTGGAAAACAAGTTTAACGAAAAAGGGTTAGACGTGGAATTTGAAGAGGAAAAATATGATATGATAGCAATAGGAGATATTGATGCCATAAATCAAGTGGTATATAACGTATTGCACAACGCAATAAAGTTCTCCTATGAAAAGAGCAAGTATAAGGTATCAATCAAATATTCCGATAATGATAAAATTATGGTTTCCGTCTACAACGAGGGCATAGGAATAGCAGGCGAGGACATTCCGTTTGTGTTCGACAGATTCTATAAAAGCGATAAGAGTCGCGGACTTGACAAGAGTGGAGTAGGCTTAGGACTGTTCATTTCAAAAACAATTATAGATGCCCACGACGGAGATATGAGTGTAAAGAGTGAATATGGCAAATGGTGTGAATTTACATTTACACTTGCAAAAGGAGAAAAATCTTGGTAATTGAATATGTAGCAACCTGCCTTTTTGGCTTAGAAAGCCTGCTTGGCGAGGAAATAGAAAAGCTGGGCTATAAAAGAACAGAAACGATGGACGGTAGAATTAGCTTTATAGCCGATACGGATGCTGTGGCAATTTGCAGCATTAATTTAAGATTTGCAGAGCGCCTTTATATTAAAGTAGGTGAATTTGAAGCATATACCTTTGATGATTTATTTGAGGGCACAAAAGCTCTTGAATGGGAAAGATGGATTGGTAAGGATGATGAGTTCCCCGTAAGAGGACATAGCATTAAGAGTAATTTGTTTTCCATACCCGACTGTCAAAAAATCATAAAAAAGGCAGTAGTGTCCCGCCTATCCGATAAATACGGAATTTCCTGGTTCAATGAAAATGGAGTAAAATATCAAATAGATTTCTTTATCTTTAAAAACAGGGCAACCCTTATGATTGATACATCGGGCACGCCACTTCACAAAAGAGGATACAGACCCAAATCAAATGATGCCCCGATAAGAGAAACCTTAGCCTGTGCCTTGGCAAAGCTGTCAAGACCTCGTGAGGATGTTATATTATGGGATCCGTTTTGCGGCTCGGGCACGATTGCAATTGAAGCCGCAATGCTTATGACCAACACCCCGCCCGGCTTGAATAGAGCGTTTTCTGCCCAAGCATTTCCGCAGTTTAATAAGGAAATATGGATAAATGCCAGAGAAGAAGCAAGAAGTAAAATAATAACAGACTCTCAGTTTATGGCATATGCTTCCGATATTGACCCCGAATGTGTTAAATTAGCACAGGAAAATGCCAAGCACGCAGGTGTCTACAAAAATATGAAAATATTCCGTCAGGATGCCTTAACCATCGAAACAAACGGAATGCGCGGCACCTTAGTTTGCAATCCCCCATATGGAGAAAGACTTCTTTCTATGAAGGAAACCGAGGAGCTTTACAAAAAAATGGGAGAGCACTTCAAAACCCTTGATAAATGGCAAATGTATATAATTACCAGCCACGAGGAATTTTGTAGGCTTTTCGGCAGAAAGGCTGATAAGGTAAGAAAGCTTTATAACGGTATGATACCCTGTTATTTCTATCAATTCTTCAAAAACGATAAAAAATAATGATAAAAAAGTAAACCTCTGCAAATACTACAATAAAGTAGTAATGCGGAGGTTTTTCTATGAGAGAATTGTCAAGTAATTTTGACGAAAACGTAAATACTCTTGATACGATTTTGAATGTTGAAAACAACTTTGACATAATAAAAAGAGAAATGGAAATCAATTCTCAAAGGGTTACAATGTACTATGTAGATGGCTTTGTAACGTCTGCAATAATGCAAAAGCTGATTATGCACCTGACTACAATTAAGGACTTCGGCAACGGCAGGGAGGGCGCAGTTGAAAGCTTTATAAAATCAAGCGTGCCAAGCGTAGAGGTAGATGCGGTATACGATTTTGACACCATTACAACAATGGTTTTAAGCGGCTGCTCCGTAATTTTAGCGCAGGGCTTTGGTAAGGGCGCAGTTATAGTAGATGCTCGCTCTTACCCTGCAAGAGTTACAGAGGAGCCTGGAAACGACAAGGTTATGCGAGGAGCAAGAGACGGCTTTGTGGAAACCCTAATATTTAACACCGCGATGGTAAGACGAAGAATAAGAGACCCAAGATTAACAGTTAAATATGCAAACGTGGGAGAAATGTCAAAAACAGATATTGCGGTAGTCTATATAGAAGGAAAAGCCGACCCTGTGTACGTAAAACAGCTAATTGAAAAGATAAATTCAATCAAAACAGACGCGCTTCCTATGGGACATCAAAGCTTGATAGAGTGCCTGATAAGAAAAAGATGGTATAACCCATTTCCAAAGGTAAGATGCACAGAAAGACCGGATGCTGCCTGCGCATCTATTCTTGAAGGAAGCGTAGTAGTGCTTTGCGATACTTCGCCTGAGGCAATGATATTGCCAACAGCGATATTTGATTTTTTACAGGAAACCGATGACTATTATTATCCTTGCTTTACAGGAACATACCTTAGACTTATTCGCCAAATGGTTTTCTTGGGCGCAATATTCTTAACTCCCATATGGTATACTCTTGTTGTAAACGCAGGACACTTGCCCGAGTTCATTGCATTTATTGTCCCCGACAATACAGGCGAGGTGCCAATTATAGCGCAGCTGTTAATAGTTGAGTTTGTTTTGGACGGACTAAAGCTTGCATCTCTTAATACTCCAAATGTTCTTTCCAATTCCTTTAGCGTGGTTGGCGGACTTTTATTAGGTGATTTTGCTGTTCAAATCGGTTGGCTATGTCCCGATGCCATATTTTATATGGCGATTGAGGCAATAGCAGGCTTTACACAATCTAACTATGAGCTTGGCTACGCCTTCAAATTTATGAGAATTTTAACAATTATTTTGATTCATTTTCTCAATTACTGGGGCTTAATAATCGGCACATTGATAACAATAATCTTAGTTGCAACCAATAAAACGGTATTGGGAAAAAGAGATTATCTTTATCCCTTGATTCCCTTTAACGCAAAGGCACTTAAATCTTTGTTTTTCAGAGTCAAAAAGCCATAATTTTAAAAACAAACGACACGTCAGCCACTTTTTTGCTGACGTGTCGTTTGTTATTCATCAATTTTAATTTGTATGTTACTTCCCTTGTACGGTAAGCCCAAATGCTCATATGCCAATCTTGTAACGCATCTGCCGCGTGGAGTTCTTGAAAGAAAGCCTATTTGCATTAAATAAGGCTCATAAACATCCTCAATGGTTACAGCCTCCTCGCCAATAGTTGCAGCCAAGGTCTCAAGACCGACAGGACCACCGTCATAGAACTTAATAATGGTTTCAAGCATTTTTCTGTCAATATTATCAAGTCCCAGCTCATCAATTTCAAGCGCCTTAAGCGCAGTTTGTGCAATAGCAAGCGTTATTCTTCCGTCACCCTTTACCTGCGCATAGTCGCGAACACGCTTCAATAGCCTGTTAGCAATACGCGGTGTTCCTCTTGAACGTGAAGCAATTTCATATGCACCCTCGTCATCGATTTCCACCTCTAACAGAGAAGCGCTTCTCTTTATGATAGTTGCAAGCTCGTTGTGCGTGTAAAGCTCAAGGCGAAGTAAAACGCCAAATCTGTCACGCAAAGGAGTTGTCAGCTGACCTGCCCTTGTTGTAGCGCCAATCAAGGTAAACTTAGGTAGTGGCACACGAATGCTTCTTGCCGCAGGACCCTTACCGATAATAATATCGAGAACAAAATCCTCCATAGCAGGATAAAGAATTTCCTCAATCGAGCGTGAAAGCCTGTGAATTTCATCAATGAAAAGAACATCGCCGGGGGCAAGATTAGTAAGTATAGCGGCCAAATCTCCTTGCTTTTCAATAGCAGGGCCTGATGTTACACGGAAATTAACACCCATTTCGTTAGCAATAATTCCGGAAAGAGTAGTTTTACCAAGACCGGGAGGGCCATACAAAAGCACGTGGTCAAGTGAATCGCCTCTGCCCTTGGCAGCCTCAATATAAACCTTAAGCATTTCCTTAACCTTTTCTTGACCGATATATTCGTCAAAGGCCTTCGGTCTTAAGTTAATTTCAACATCGCCATCCTCCTGTGATGCTTCAGTTGAAACTATTCTGCTTTCAAAATCAAATTCTGTTTCGTCAATCATCGTTTAAACCTCATTTCATCAGCTTGGAAAGAGCAAGCGGAATAATTTTTGTAACATCAAGGCCGGGGTCGATTCCGCTTAAGGCTCTTTGCGCCTCAGGACGTGAATAACCAAGCACAACCAAGGCATCAAGGGCCTCGGAAAGATTAGAGCTTTTTGCAAAGGAAATAGGCGATTGCATAGCTGAAGCATCACTCGGAGCAAATACCTGCTTTGCTATCTTGTCCTTAAGCTCCAAAACCACTCTTGCAGCAGTTTTAGCACCGACACCGCTTGCCTTGGCAATTGTTTTTGTATCCTCGCCACAAATAGCCATGCTTAGCTTGTCAGGAGTTAAAATGGACAAAATAGACATGGCCGCCTTAGGTCCAACTCCCGAAACCGTAATCAAAAGCTTAAATGCGCTTAGCTCGTCGTTTGTTTTAAAGCCATAAAGCTCAAAGGCATCCTCTCTTACCTGTAAATAGGTAAGCAGCTTCATTTTTTCGCCTACATGACCAACAATTGAGGAATAGGTGCTGTCACTTACAGATAGCTTGTAGCCAACACCGCCGCAATCTATAACACAGGAGCCCTCCTCGCAAAGCTCAAGTGTTCCATTAAGATGGTATATCATTATCATCCTCACTTAATTCTTCATAAAAATTTTCGTCATCTTCTATTTCATAGTCGTCGATTTCTTCTTCAAAGCAGTCTATCTCGTATTCGCTTTCGTCATAGTCTGACATACCGTCGTCCGTTTCGCCTGTAGATAAAACACTTTGCCTTCTTTTCCGTCTTTCAAGGAAGCAGAGAAGAACAAAAATACCGATACCCACAAGACTTATAACGGAGCCGACAATAAATGGCTTATGAACATATTTTATTTCAATTTCAAATTCGCCGCTGCCAATGCTGAAGCCAAGCATAGAGTCAACAAGCTCAAAGGTCTCAACCCTTTCACCGTCAACGTAAACACGCCAGTTTTCATCATACGGTATACTTGTAAATATAACCCCTTCGGATGAAGAATTAACCTTTCCGACAAATTTTGTATCAGAATATTCCGTAATTTGAAGTCCGTTAGCATTGAATGTGTCAGACATTTCCTTAAGCAAGGACTCATCTATTTGCACAAAATAGTTTTTTGTGTCCCAAAGATATATTCTGTAGTGGTTGAATTTGATTTTAACTCTTATTGTTTCACCCTTTTCATAGTAACCCAGGTCGAAGACTCTTATGTTTTCTCCTACGAATAGAGAATTGGTAATTTCCACGTCGTTAAGCATAAGGGTTGCTATAGTTGTATACGGAGTTGGCAAATACATATAGATATTGCCGTTTTCGTTGGCAGTTACATTGAAATAGAATGAGCCCGTTTCATCACTTGTATGCTTTCTGAAGCTGATACCGCCATTATCATCGTAGCCAATGCTTTTCAATTCTTCCTTGTGCGTTGTGTACTCACAGGTCTTGAATATGCTTGCATCCTTGCCAAGCATACTGCTTACAAGATTGTTTACAGTATTAAACGGAGATTTGTTACCTTCGAAAAATTCACGCTCTTTAAATGAATTATTCAGATTTTTATCAACCCTATATGCAATTGGTAGTACATAAGGATTTTCATAAACCACAAAGCCGTCCTTAGTAATGCAGGAGCTGTATAAGCTGCTTATGCTGTTTAGCTCGGGCAACTCACCGTTTGCGTCCTCTGTGCTTGACCCGATTACATATTTGATTCCTAAAAGAGAATCGGTAACAGGGTTTCCCGAAAGGTAAATAACCGTTGGAGAATCACTGTAAAAGCCAAGTCGCTTAACAAAGTTAACGCAAGAGCTGTTAAAGGTGGATGTAAACTCGGAAATACCGTTAATGTTAGCCACTAAATTATCATTGGCTTTTCTTTTGATAGTATGCTCCATACGGTAGAAGGAGCTGTCTCTTTCAAAAACATCACTTGAAATAGCTTCCATTCTGTCAACAAACTCTCTGTAATTGGTACGTGAAGCACAGCCACCGTCCTCAATTTCACCAAGCCAGTTAATCAGGGAATTGCTAAATGCTTCTATACAAACAACAAAAAGAAGAATAACAGATAAAACTTTCTTTTGGTTAAAGTGCTTCTTTACAAAAATAATCAGCAAATAAGCAAGAATAAACAAAACCGAAAGCCAAAGCATTTTAAGATCAGGCTTAGCGTCTACCTTTACCCATTCACCCTCCCATTCGTATCTTGTCAGAGTAACGGTTTTTTGTATCACCAATAACAGTCCAACCAAGCCAAGCGCTACCTTGCCAAAAAATGCAGTGCGCAGCGTATCAAGCTCCTCGTAGCCCCTGTATGCCATAATCAGCATAACAAAGGAAAACATAAAGCTGTAACGGTAGTTAAACCAAACAGGAGTTTGAAATCCGTGCCAAACAAGGTCAAGGGTATTTATGGAAAAGCTTACTACGAATATAAGAGCAAATACTGTATAAAAAATCTTTTCCTTAGGTGTTACTCTTTTTGAAGCATAAAATGCAGGCAGCATTAACAAAAGCAAAACGCCGGCATAAATGTTTGGAGTTCCCTCAAGCCTTACCGTGTCATAAGACCCGATAAACATTTTAGCTACAAGGTTCAATACGTCAAATCTTAGCGTAGGGTCAAAGGAGTTTTCTTGATAGCTTGTTTTGCCAAACTGTAATGAGTAGTATGCTGAAAAAATAATTGCTGCCGCAATCATCAAAGCAATTACAGAATAAAATACAATTCGTATAAAGCTTTTTATACCGTGTAAATCCTTATTGACCTCTATGCTGTCCTTAGAGATAGAAAACAGGCAAATAAAGAAATAAACAGCAACAAAGATGCAAAGCATATAACCGATATAGTAATTGCTGCAAATTGCCAAGGCTAAGGAAATAACATATAGCTTGAACTTGCCCTTTTTAACAATAGACCAAACACCAAGCGCAATTAACGGAAGCCAAATTAAGGCATCAGTCCACATTGTGTTGAATTGGAACATTGTAGCGTAAGAGCAAAGCGCATACATTACGGAGAAAATAATAAAGCCAATAGTGTTCTTTTGTCTTGTTTTTTCAAGGAAAATTGAAAAGGTAAGACCGGAAAAACCGCACTTTATAATCATCATTGTCATAACAGCCTCTGTTACCATAGAATTTGGGAACAGAACAACAATGAATGAAAGAGGAGAAGCGAGATAATAGGTAAAATATCCTAAAAACTCACCGCCCAAGCTTCGCTCAAAGGTATAAAACAAGGACTCCTTTCCTGTGTAAATATCACGCAGCTGCTCAAAGAAATAAATGTACTGCCCGTCCATATCAAGGGTAAGAATGGAGCGCGTTCCAAAGGGGAACATGCCCAATACAGCAAACACAATAGAAATAATTCCAACAGGCAAAAGGAAGGAAAGATAAAGGTGCTTTTTCTCCGTTAAGCTGTTTTTAAATCCTTTCCAAAGGGATTTGAAAAAGGAATTAAGTCGGTTGATAAAGCGACCTCTTCCGTTATCAATTAAAATTTCATTATTCATTATTTGACCCACCCGGGATAATTTTTTTAATCATTTTTTCAAGCTTGATTCTTTCAAGCGTCAGGGCATGATTACAGCCCGTACAAAGAATTTTAATGTCTGAGCCGATGCGTAAAACCGAAAAAAGCTTACATCCGCAGGGGTGAGGCTTCTTCAATTCCAATACATCACCAACGTTAATAATAGGTATAGTTTTCATAAGCCTCCTGAAATAGCCATAATAACACATAGTACATTTTACCACAAAAGAAAGCCAAAATCAATGATTAATCACAATATTTTCATAATAATATATTTGACATTAATATAAAAACGTGCTATAATATACTGAAAAGCTATGAAGAGGAGTGAGAGCAATGGTCATTTTAGGAATAGACCCGGGCTTTGCCATAGTAGGCTGGGGAGTTTTGGAATGTGTCGGTGGTAAATTTCGCGTAATGGGCTATGGCTCAATACAAACCAAGGCTGGCTTGCCCATTGAGGAGAGACTAAAGCAAATTTATGATGGAATGAACATCATTATAGATAAATATAAACCGCAGATTATGTCTATTGAGGAGCTTTTTTGGAATACTAATCAGAAAACAGGTATTTGCGTAGCAGAGGCAAGAGGAACAATTTTGCTCTCAGCGCATCAAAAGGGCTTGAAAATATTTGAGTATACACCGTTACAGGTAAAGCAAGCAGTTGTTGGTTATGGCAGAGCAGACAAAAAGCAGGTAATAACAATGGTAACAACTCTTTTAAACTTGCCAAAGCCGCCAAAGCCCGATGATACAGCGGATGCGTTAGCACTTGCTATATGTCACGGTCACGTTGGCTCAAACGTATTAAGTAAATTTTACAGAATGTAATTAGGAGAGGGACATGTATTTAGCAGATAACTGGAAGGACTATGAGCTTTTAGATACATCAGACGGCGAAAGACTTGAAAGATGGGGAAGGTATATCTTAATTCGCCCCGACCCACAGGTTATTTGGAAGGGAAAAAGAGAGCATAAGCTGTGGAAGAGCGCTCACGGTATTTACAGGCGTGCAAGCAGCGGTGGCGGCTCTTGGGTGAAAAATGATGTGCCGGAAAAGTGGACAATTAATTACGGTAAGCTCACCTTCAATCTTAAGCCAATGGGCTTTAAGCATACAGGCCTTTTCCCTGAACAGGCCGCTAACTGGGATTGGTTTTCCAAGCTCATTGAGGAAAGAAAAAAAGAAGGCAAGGGCGTTAAGGTTTTAAATCTTTTTGCATATACAGGCGGTGCAACAGCGGCAGCAGCCTTGGCAGGCGCAGAGGTTGTACACGTGGACGCATCAAAGGGTATGGTCGCTTGCGCTAAGGAAAATTTAGCATCAAGCGGCTTAGGCGATGCGCCTGTCAGATACATAGTTGATGATTGTCGCAAATTTGTTGAGCGCGAAATAAGACGCGGAAATAAGTATGATGGCATAATAATGGACCCGCCGTCCTATGGCAGAGGACCGGGTGGAGAGGTATGGAAGCTTGAGGATGCTGTTTGTGATTTTGTATCTCTTTGTGAGAAAGTTTTGTCCGATGACCCGTTATTTATGCTTATTAACTCATATACAACTGGCTTAAGCGCCTTGACAATGGGCTATGTTTTAGATGTTGAAATAGTAAAAAAGCACGGTGGAAAGGCAGAAACAGCAGAGCTTGCTCTACCGGTAACACAAACCAAAAGCTTTTTACCCTGCGGTGCAAGCGCGCGCTGGGTAGCTGACAAGGAATAGAGAAAGAAGAATTATGTCAAATCCGTTAATTAAACTGGAAAATGTAACCTTTAAGTATCCGGAATCGGAGCTTAAGGAAAACAATTTTGCGGTAAACGATGTTTCCTTGGAAATTCAAAAGGGAGAGTTTGTCGCAATTCTCGGTCATAATGGCTCAGGCAAGTCAACAACCGCAAAGCTGATCAATATGATTTTAACAGCTGAAAGCGGTAAGATATTTGTTGATGGCAAGGACATAACAGACGAGAATATGACCGAGGACGATATGTTTGAGGTCAGAAAGAAAATCGGAATGGTTTTCCAAAACCCCGACAATCAAATTGTTGCAACCGTTGTTGAGGAGGATGTAGCCTTTGGACCTGAAAACTTAGGCTTAGACCCTGGGGAAATACGCAAAAGAGTAGATGAAGCCTTGGAGCTTGTCAATATGAAGGAGTATGCAAGACACGCGCCTCATAAGCTCTCAGGCGGTCAAAAGCAGCGTATTGCAATAGCAGGAACAATAGCTATGAAGCCCCAATGTATAATTTTTGACGAGTCAACAGCAATGCTCGACCCAATGGGCAGAAAGGACGTTATGAATACAATCAAGCGTCTGAATAAGGAAGAGGGAATAGCTATTGTTTTGATAACACACTATATGAATGAGGCAGTACAGGCAGATAAGGTCATAGTTATGAAAAACGGCTCGGTTTATCTTGAAGGAACACCAAACCAAGTGTTTTCTCAGCCCGAAAAGCTATGGAGCGCAGGACTTGAGGTGCCGCAAAGCATTGAGCTTATTGATAAGCTGAACAAGGAGCTTGGCTTCGATATTCCGCTTCAGGTGTATGACTTGGATGCTTGCACAGAAATTATTAAGAACAAACTAACGAAGGAATAAAATGTCAATAGTTGAATTAAAGGAAATTAATTTCGTATATGGCAAGAAAACACCGTATGAAATAAAGGCTCTTGACAATATAAGCCTTTCCATAGAGGAAAACTGCATAACAGGTATAATAGGACACACAGGGTCAGGCAAATCCACCCTCATTCAGCTTTTGAACGGTCTTATTAGGGCAGATAGCGGAACGGTTTATGTTGATGGCAAGGACATATGGGAAAAGCCAAAGGAAATAAATAAAATCAGATTTGAAGTGGGCATGGTAATGCAATATCCCGAATATCAGCTTTTTGCAGATTCCGTTAAGGAGGATATTGCCTTCGGGCCTAAAAATATGGGTCTTGCCGATGAAGAAATAGAAAAAAGAATAATGCAAAGCATAGAATTTTGCGGTCTTGACAGGGACATTCTTGATAAATCTCCTTTCGATTTGTCGGGAGGACAAAAAAGACGTGTGGCACTTGCGGGTGTTATGGCAATGAATCCCAAAATATTGATTTTGGATGAGCCCGCGGCAGGCCTTGACCCAAAGGGCAGACGTGAAATTCTCGGCGGCATTAAGCAATATCAAAGAAAAAGCGGTAATAGCGTGGTAATAGTCAGTCATAGTATGGAGGATATGGCTATGTATTGTGACAGAGCCATAGTTATGTCCCATGCGGCAGTAGTTACTCACGGCACCTGTGAGGAGGTGTTTTCCAAGCATCAGCTTCTTTTGGAGGTCGGCTTGGACGTTCCCGAAATTACAGGCATAATATTGGAATTAAGAAAAAAAGGAATTGATATTCCCGAAAACATATATACAGTCGACGGTGCTGTTTCAGCCATAAAAAGTCTATACTTGAGTGGCAAAGAGGGAAGGGGTGTGTAATATGGAGGCTTCCTTTGGAGTATACTATGAAAAGGATTCTGTAATTCACAAGCTTGACCCACGGGCAAAGCTTCTCTTTATGATAGTATTTTTGGTAAGCATTTTCGTTGCTAAAGATATTTTTTCATATTTATTGTTAATTTTTATTACGCTTGCGTCCATATTATTAAGCAGAGTACCGTTCACATTGGTGCTAAAGGGCTTAAAGCCAATATTCGTAATAGTAATATTCACAACTATTTTGAATTTATTCTGGACCAATGGAGAAACAGTCTTGGTAAGCTGGAGGGTAATTCCTGATTTTTGGACCTTGACAATTTACAAGGAAAGCTTAATAAGAGCAGGCGTTCTTGCATTAAGAATTATAGTTTTAATGGCGTGTACAAGCTTATATTTCTCATACACCACAACACCCATTGAGTTAACTGACGGAATAGAAACAGGCTTGTCCCCTCTTAAAAAGATAAAGGTTCCTGTACACGAGTTTGCAATGATGATGACAATTGCACTAAGATTTATTCCTACTCTTGTTGATGAAACCACCAAGATAATGAATGCGCAAAAGGCAAGAGGCGCCGATTTTTCAAGCGGAGGCTTAATCAAGCGCGCAAAGGCGCTTATACCTATAATTATTCCTTTGTTTGTGTCAGCCTTCAGACGTGCCGATGAGCTTGCAACAGCTATGGAATGCCGTTGCTATCGCGGCGGTAATGGCAGAACAAGAATGAAGGTCTTGAAAATGAAGGCAAGAGATTATATATTCTTAATTGTCACAGCCTTAATGCTTGCAGGCGTTATTCTTTTGAACATTTATGCAAAGGGCTACAAGGTTTAACTATGAAAAAGGTTTTAATAACTGTTGCATATAATGGCAGGGGCTATCACGGCTATCAGCTTCAGGAGGAGCTGCCAACCGTAGCCCTTATGCTGAATAATGCGGTAAATCAAGCGTTTGGCTTTGAATGCAATGTTACAGGCTGTAGCAGAACTGATGCGGGAGTTCACGCATTAGGCTTTTGCGCAAGCGTTGAGCCGAAAAGCACGGATAATGAAATAACCGTGCCAATAAATAAAATTCCAATCGCAATAAACATAAAGCTTCCGCCTGACATCTCGGTGTTAAACGCAAAAGAGGTGGATGAGGGCTTTCATCCAAGATATGATGCTATCGAAAAGGAATATGTATATAAAATTCACGCAAGCAGAATTAAAAACCCCTTTTACGATGGACTTGCTCTCGAGTACGGAAGAGAAATAAGCGACACAGGGGTGGAAAAAATGAACGAGGCGGCAAAACATTTCGTCGGCACTCATCATTTTGACGCTTTTATGTCACAGGGCTCCTCGGTTGAAGATACAGAAAGAACCGTGTACGGAGCAAGCGTGGAAAGAAATGGCGATTTGGTAGAGTTTACCGTAAGAGCCAATGGCTTTTTATACAATATGGTCAGAATAATGGTAGGTACTCTTTTGCTTGTTGAACGCGGCAAAATTCCACCAAATTCCATACCCGGAATAATTGAGTCAAAAAACAGGGAAAATGCTGGATTTACAGCCAAGCCGGACGGCTTGTATTTGAAAAAAATAACTTATAATTCTTGACAAATGCCTAAATTGAGTATATAATATATGCGTCAAAGAAATAATTACGAGGAGGTAAAGATTTGGCAGCAAGTTTGATTTTTGACATTGTAATAGCCCTTATTTGCTTAATCATCATAATTAGAAATGCTGCGCGCGGATTTATAAAGTCCTTTGTGACGCTTATGAAATCTGTGCTTGCGATATTCTTAGCATACTTATTCAACGCCCCTCTTGCAAGAGGCTTAAATGGCTGGTTTTTTGAAGACCTGTCCCAAGGCTGGGTGCGTGATTTGATGCTGTCCACAGACAAAGGCGACGGTGGATACGCTCTATACGAAATTTTTGATGGAATTCCCGATTGGTTTACAAAGATAACGGTAAGCCACGGTATAGAAGAGGAAAAGGTAACATATTACTTTGTTGAAGAAAATTTAGCTTCGCAGGAAATAATTGATGAGTTTGCGCTTCCCCTCGGAAACGCATTGTCAATGCTTATTTCCACAATCGTAGCATTTATTGCTTTATTTATAATAATTGAAATCATTCTTTTCTTTATAGGCAAGCTTTTAGATAAGGTTGGCAAGCTTCCTGTATTAAGAACTGTTAACATAATTCTTGGTGCTGTGGTAGGCGTTGTTGTAGCAGTAATTGTTGCATGGCTTATTTCTACAGCGATATTGTACGTGTTCAGCTTTGGCTCAAATTATTATCCCGAAATATTTGAGCATTCGATAATTGAGAAAACGATAATAGTTGAATTCTTTGAGGAACACAATCTATTTAACGTTGTTAAGGGCTTTTTTGAGTAATAAATAGGGGCTGGTTATGTGGTTTTTAACCCCGTTCCACCCCTTATTAATTGAATTTTGGAGGAAAAAATGAGCGTAACCACAATTTTAGACATAGTTTTAGGTATTGTCGCCCTTATGATAATAATCAAGTTCACGGTAAAAGGCTTTTTAAGAAGCGTGCTTGATACATTGAAGGTGTTTGCCGCAGCATTTATTGCGTACCTGATACGAATGCCCGTAGCTAATTTAATTGACTCTTGGTTTATGCAGGAAAAAATAGTTAACTGGGTACGTACCTCTTTACAGGAAACAATTGCAGGCGCGGATTCCTTTGTAAACTTTAAAGAGCTATACGAAAATGTACCGGAATTTTTCAGCGTAGTATTATCTAAGTTTGGATTAGGTGATGTAAGTAATTTAGGTACATTGGAGCAGGCAACAAGCGAGCAGGTTGAAGAGCTGTCGTTAAGCATAGGCTCGTCAATTTCAATGCTCTTGTCAACAGCTATTGCAGTAATCGTGTTATTTATCGTAGCAATAATAGTATTGTCCATAGTAATCAAGCTTCTTGACGGTCTTATGAACTTTACAGCAGTAAGAGCAATAAACCGCATTCTCGGCTTTATAATGGGCGTTGCATTGGCAGGCGGTGTAATTTGGCTTGTTTCCTACGGCCTTGGCTTCCTGATTGATATGACAGGCAGCTTTGGCGGAAAGCTGACTCACGAAATGCTGAATGAATCTATGCTGATAAACCTAATAAAATCTATAACGCAAATGGCAAAATAAAGGAAATAATTTAATATGGAAATGTGTGCAAGATGCAAAAAACGACCGGCAACGGTTTATATAATGAAGCTTGAGAACAATGTTCAAAAGCAAGAGGGACTTTGCCTTCAGTGTGCAAAGGAGCTTGGTATAAAGCCGGTTAACGATTTCATGCAAAAAATGGGCATATCTGAGGAAGAGCTGGAAAATATGGAAAAAATGTTTTCCGAAATGCTTCCTGTTTCACAGGAGGGCGACGACGAGAGCGAAGGACCTACAATTGATTTTTCAAAGCTTATGAAAAACGCAGGCTTTGGCTCAGGCGAGAGCAAGGACTCTTCCAAGGAAAAGAAGAAAAAGGATAACAGAAAAAACCTAAATACATTTTGTCACAATCTTACACAGGATGCAGTAAATGGCAAGCTTGATAAGATTGTAGGCAGACAAAGAGAGCTTGAAAGAGTAATTCAAATTCTTTCAAGAAGACAGAAGAATAACCCCTGCTTAATCGGTGAGCCGGGTGTTGGTAAAACAGCAATTGCTGAGGCACTTGCTCAAAGAATAGCGGCAGGCGAAGTTCCTTATAAGCTGAAAAACTGCGAGGTTTATTTGGTAGATTTAACCGCTCTTGTTGCAGGAACTCAATTCAGAGGTCAGTTTGAAGCAAGAATTAACGGACTTCTTAACGAGGTAAAGGCGGCAGGAAACATAATTCTTGTAATCGACGAAATTCATAACATAGTTGGCACAGGTAATTCCGAGGGCAGTATGAATGCGGCGAATATTTTAAAGCCCGCCCTTTCACGCGGTGAAATACAGGTAATCGGTGCTACCACCCTAAAGGAATACCGTAAGTATATCGAAAAGGACAGCGCGCTTGAAAGAAGATTTCAGCCTGTAAAGGTCGATGAACCTTCAATTGACGAGTGCGTTGAAATGATAAAGGGAATTAAAGGCTACTACGAAATATATCACGGCGTTAAAATTCCCGATGAAATGGCAAGATGCGCTGTTGTAATGAGTGAAAGATACATTACAGACAGATTTTTGCCGGATAAAGCAATAGACTTAATAGATGAGGCTTGCTCTCATATCGTGTTGCACGCGCCTCATATTAATGAAAGACATAAGATAATCGAACGCTTGGCTCAGGTAGACTCAAGCACAGATTCTCTTAATGCAAAAATTGCCGAGGGAGGCAAGGAGCCGACCGAGGCTGAGTATAAGCAGCTTGCAGAGCTTAAGACCGAAAGGTCAATGCTTATAATTGATAAGGAGCGTCTTGACAAGGAGTGCGAGGGCACAGTAATGACCAAGCAGGACTTAGCAGGCGTTGTGGAAATATGGACAGGTATTCCTGCAAGCAATATTTCCGAGGAGGAATTTGAAAGACTTGCAGGCTTAGAGCCAAAGCTTAAGAGCAGAATTATAGGACAGGATGAGGCTGTAAAGGCACTTTCCTCTGCAATTAGAAGAAACAGAGCAGGAGTCAGTGTGAAAAAACGCCCGGCATCCTTCATCTTTGCAGGACCAACGGGTGTAGGTAAAACGGAGCTTGTAAAAACTCTTGCAAAAGAGCTGTTTAATTCCGAGGAAGCCTTGGTTCGCCTTGATATGTCCGAATATATGGAAAAACATTCTGTTTCAAAAATTGTAGGCTCTCCTCCGGGTTATGTAGGCTACGATGAGGCTGGACAGCTAACAGAAAAAATCAGACGCTCACCCTATTCGGTTGTTTTGTTTGATGAAATTGAAAAGGCGCATCCCGATGTTCTGAACATTTTGCTTCAAATTTTGGATGACGGTAAAATATCTGACTCACAGGGAAGACTTATCAATTTTGAAAATACCGTAATAATTATGACAACCAATGCAGGCGCAAGCGTTAGCTCCTCACAGGCAGGCTTTGGCGCAAGCGAGGCTGAAATAGACAAGGAAAGAACCGAAAAGGCGCTTTCATCCTTCCTTCGTCCCGAATTCATCAATAGGATTGATGAAATAATTACCTTCCGTTCTTTGGATGAAGAGGACTTTAAGCACATTGCAAGAATTATGCTAAATGACTTAAAGGACGCATTGGGCGAAAGAAACATTTCATTTACCTTTACAGATGAGGTTTGTGACTTTGTTGCGGAAAAGTCCTTTAGCAGAAAGTTTGGCGCAAGAAATATGCGTAGATACATTCAAACAGAAATAGAGGATAAGCTGGCTGAAGCAATGATATTTGTTATAAAGGGCAATATTTCAATGGCGGCAGTGTCTATTAAGGATAATGCAATTAAGGTAGATTGCGTATAATCTCACTAACAGACTATTAAAAAGAACACCTGTTGAACGAGTTAAACCGTTCATTTCAGGTGTTCTTTTATTTAATTTACAACACAGTAAAAAATAACAATCTTTTTTTGTGAAAATTGCAACAAAAAACTTGAAATTATAACGTGCGTGTGGTATGATAAAATAAATAAATATTTAATTGGAGGCAAAAATGAAAAAAGCTATATCATTAATCCTTTCAATTGTTTTTCTTTTATCATGCTTTTCAACAGTGTCGCTTGCAAGCGAAACGGAAAATCAAGAGGAGCTAACCAATATAGCCCGTGTAGAAAATGCCTTGGCATATGCTACAAGTGAAAAGAACACATTGTGGACACCCGTTGTAGCCTTGAACGACGGAAATTACAGTAAAGATACTTGGCAGGGCTGGGAATGTGGCTATCCCGATATAATTTACGGGTCAGACACATCAAAGGGATTCTCGGGTCAATATTGCGGTATTAAGTTCACTAACAGCGAATATTATGAAATTTCAAGCATGTATTTCAACCTTGGTATGCACGCCGCAATGGGCGGTCAGAATGCTCATTACACCGTTCAGTGCTTAGTTGAAGGTGTTTGGATTACCGTTGCCGAGTTTAGTGATTCAGATGCAAAGCCCGTTGGTAAAAACGAGGACGGCAGCTTTGTATTCTCATCATACGAGGATGCTATGGAAAATGATAAAAGCTATTATCATATTCCGGCTGAAATATACATAACTCTTGATAAGCCCGTAACAACCAATAACGTAAGAGTTAATTTAAGCGAATACGGTAAGAACTACCCAAGCGGAGACGTTCTTATATTCCCATACATTTATGAGATTGAGTTAATAGGTAAGCGTGGTGTAACACCGGACCTTGAACTGCCTGAGGGAGCAGTTATTTCAACAAATATCGGATATCATTCATATCCGTATGCGTCATCCTCGGCTCCCTTCAAATATCCCTATTGCGCTATTGACGGCGATATAACATCAGCGTGGTCACCGCTTGGTAAGGAAGCGGGCGAGTACTTGGTGCTTGAAATGCTTTCTCCGCAAAAGATTAATAAGGTTAAGGTAAATTTTGGTGAATACTTAGACGGTGTTACCGTTGTTGATTATGGCTTTGACATAGAGGCTCTTGTTAATGACGAATGGGTTAAAATAGCAAGCGGAACAGCCTTTGATGAAGAGAATATGACGTTTATTACCGAATATTCCTTTGAAGAGATTGAAACAACAGCTATAAAGCTCGTGATAACCGAGAGCTTCTCATCGCGTCCGAGCGTGTATGAGCTTGAGGCGCATCTAAGCACAGAAAAAACCTATTATGTAGAGGACAGATACAATTCGGATCGTAAAATATCAGCCTCAAAGGGCAATATAGCAATTGTAGGTACAGCCTATGCAGATAAGGACTTTGTTCCTTATTCCGATGTAAATTATATCAATGACGGAAAAATATCAAAGGATTCATATGTATGGTTTACCGGTGTTGTTGATATGCCGTCCTACTGTGGAATTAAATTTAATGAAAAGCAATTAATTGACAAGGTTGCTTTGTATTTCTATGAGCCAAGCGAAGAGGGCATTGATATAATGGATATCAAAATTCAAGCCTTAATAGAGGGCGAATACGTAACCGTAGTTGACACAAAATCATATCATAAGGATTTAAAATATTCACCGGCATTTGAATTTGATGCTGTTGAAACAGATGATATAAGAATTTTGTACACAAGAGGAAACGGTGCGTTTGCCAACTTAAAGGAGCTTGAAATATATTCCCCAAACGGCAAGGTTCCTATGTTTGACGGACTCAACCAAATGGCAGATTCACCTACATTCTTAAAATATCCGGAGGATTTAAATACACCTTCTGAGGATGAAAATGATCCAATTGAACCGCCATGCCAAATGCCAAGCACAGATGACAACGATAGTTCTGAAGATAACAACGATGGTCCTGAAGATAATAACGACTGTCAACCAAAGGATAATGATAATATACTAAAGATAGTACTTATTTCAGTAATATCAGCTGTGGTTATTGTAACTGTCGCAGTTGTTTTGGTTATTTTAAAACGTAAAAAAACAAAGTAAAAGTTAGCTCACTTAAAAAGAGCGATTACATATTCATTGTTAAATTAAGAAAATCGGGAGGAAAACAACAATGAGCTTTAAAAATCAATATCTTAATGAATTAATGGAAAGAGTAATTAAGAGAAACGCGAATGAACCGGAATTTCACCAGACCGTAAAAGAGGTTTTGGAATCTATTGAGCCTGTAGTAGAGGCGCGTCCGGAGTACATAACAAGCGGAGTTCTTGAAAGAATGGTTGAGCCTGAAAGAATTATCAAGTTCAGAGTTCCGTGGGTTGATGACAAGGGTAATGTACAGGTAAACAGAGGCTTCAGAATTCAGTTTAACAGTGCAATCGGTCCATACAAGGGCGGCTTGCGCTTCCATCCGTCAGTGTATGAAGGAATTATTAAGTTCCTCGGCTTTGAGCAAACCTTTAAGAACAGCTTAACATCTCTGCCAATGGGCGGAGGTAAGGGTGGCTCTGACTTTGACCCACAGGGCAAGAGCGACGCAGAGGTAATGCGCTTCTGCCAAAGCTTTATGACAGAGCTTTCAAGACACATCGGTGCCGACCTTGACGTTCCTGCCGGTGATATCGGCGTTGGCGCAAGAGAGGTTGGCTATATGTTCGGTCAATACAAGAGACTTCGCAACGAATTTACAGGTGTTCTTACAGGTAAGGGCATTTCCTACGGTGGCTCCCTCATTCGTCCTGAGGCAACAGGCTTCGGCGCAGTTTACTACACAGTAAATATGCTTGAGTACTTTAAGGATTCCATCAAGGGCAAGACCTTTGCAATCTCAGGCTTCGGCAATGTTGCTTGGGGTACAGTTAAGAAGGTTAACGAGCTTGGCGGTAAGGTAGTTACCATTTCCGGTCCTGACGGTTATGTATATGATAAGGATGGCATTTCCACAGATGAAAAGATTAACTTTATGCTTGAAATGCGTGCTTCCTGCCGTAATAAGGTTCAGGATTATGCAGATAAGTTCGGCGTTCCATTCTTCCCTGGCGAAAAGCCTTGGGGCGTAAAGGCAGACATTCTTATGCCTTGCGCAACTCAGAACGAGGTTGGCGTAAAGGAAGCGGAAATGATAGTTGCAAATGGCGTTAAATACTACGTTGAGGTTTCCAATATGCCTACAACTAACGAAGCAATTGCTTACCTTAAGGCAAACGGTGTCATAGTTGCTCCTTCTAAGGCAGTTAACGCAGGCGGTGTTGCAGTTTCAGGTCTTGAAATGTCACAAAACTCAATGCGTTACAGCTGGAGTGCAGAAGAGGTTGACCAAAAGCTTAAGGGCATTATGAAGAATATTTTTGAAAACTCAATCAAGGCAGCAAATCAGTATGGCTTAGGCGATGACCTTGTTGCAGGTGCAAACATTGCAGGCTTCATTAAGGTAGCGGACGCAATGCTTGCTCAAGGTGTTGTTTAATAAATTATTAACTAAAATAGGTAATATTTATAAATCTTTTACAAAAAAATACAGCTTTCGTATTGATTTTTGTGTAAAGTTATAGTATAATAGTTACGGCGAAATGTAAAATATTTTATTAGGAGGTTAATAATGAAAAAAGTTTTCGCGCTTTTGCTTGCGATTTTGATGCTTTTGCCAATAATCGTTTCCTGTGGCGAAGAAAGAGAAAACCCTGATCCGGTTCCAAGCTCTTCCTCAAAACCAAGCTCTACATCCTCATCTAAAAATGATGAAGGTAATGACGGTGATGGTACTCAAGGTAGTACCAATAACAGTACCCCTACCTCAAGTAGCAACACAGACAGTGGTAACAAGGACGATGATGATAAGGTTGAATTACCACCGGAAACAGTAACAAAATGGAAGGGTGATACTCTTAACATTTTGGCAACAGTTTGGGTAGGAACCGAGCCCGGTGCTCCTTGGTCGCAGGTTGAGCTTTGTGTTAAGCCTGCTGAAGAGGGCGGTTATAAGGACGACACTAACTTTGGTGTAACAATCAACGGTGCTGTTCTTGACAGAGAAGCATTTATTAAGAAAGAATACGGTGTTACTCTTAACTGGATCAACGCACGTAACAACGTAATTTCCACATTAATTACAACAGGTATTGCATCAGGTAGTAAGGAGACAAGATATCATATTGCTATGCCACGTATGATGGAAGCACAAACACTTGTTTCCAACAACACTATTTTTGATATATCCCAAAGCAAATATATTGACCTTGATAAGTCATATTACAATCAGGTTTCACGTGAGTCCTATACTGTAAACGGTATTACATTGTTTATGGCTGGTGACTTCAGCTTCCTCGATGAGCAGACATCATACCTCATTTACTTCAATGAGGCTATGGCAGACGGCTTTGCTTCATTCCCTGACCTTTACAAGATGGTAAGAGAAGGCAAATGGACAATCGAACAAATGACAAACGCTGCAAGACTCGTTTCCAAGAACTCAGGCGATCCTGCTTGGACAGACGATGATACATACGGCTTTGGTACTACAACACTTTCACAGTTCTATCAGTACAGCGGTATTCAGCAGGTTTCTGTTGTTGACGGTCAGTATGTAGTTTCTCTTAACGATTCAAGAGTAGGTACTCTTATCGATGAAATTCTTGAGCTAACAGGCGCAACCTTCGCAAGAACAGATTGGACAGGCGGATACGGTGGACTTGAGGCTGCATTCTTCGATAGTAGACTCTTGTTCTTCAATGAGGTTATTCAAAAGACGGACCATATCGGTTCTCAATCTGATGAATTCAAGGTAGGAGTTCTTCCTACTCCAAAGCTTAACGAAGCACAGGAAACATATTACACACCTTGCTCATATCAGTCAGTTGTAATGTGCATTCCTAAGACAACTACAGATAGAGAATTCTCAGAGTACTTCTTTGAAATTCTTTCCTACACAGGTCAAAAGTATATTATGAAGGCATATTTAACAAACCTTAGAACTAAGCTTAACCCGGAAACAATTACAGATAGTATGGATATCATTCAGAATTACATTTTTGCTAATCTCTGCTATGACCAAGGCTATATGTTCGGTTGGGACGGCTTGCTTACATCCGTTCAGACAGACTCTTATAAGGACGGCGTAAATAAGTTTACTGAGTCATACAACGATGCAATTATAGATAAGTCAACAGTTGTAACCAACTGGAACTTTGCTTGGCTTGACTATGTAGACTACGTAGAATAATTTAATAAAAAAATGAGTTGATTTTTCAACTCATTTTTTTGTTGTAATTGTTGAAATATCTACACAAATATGGTATACTGATTAAAAAGCTTTAGGAGGCAAAATCAATGTCAGTTTTAATTAATAATGTAGACAAAACCTACACACTTTTAACAAATAACACAATGTATCAAATGAAGGTTGATGAGCTTGGCGTATTAGAGCATACATATTACGGTCCCAAAATGGAATATATGGATATGCACTACGCAGTAGATTGTCGAATGGGCGCCAGCTTTTCACCAAATCCTGCCGACTATCCCAAGGATAAATGGGCATATTCCTACAATCAGTTAAGCCAAGAAATCTCATTGGCAGGCATTGGCGATTTTAGATTAACCTCATTAGGAGTACGCAATACAGATGGCTCTTTTGGCGCTGAGCCTCGCTTTGTTTCTGCTAATGTTGTTGACGGTAAGTATTCCTTATCGGGGCTTCCTGCCTTCTACGGTGAAAATGCAAAAACCTTGATAGTAACACTTAAGGATAAGGTGTACGATATTTATTTTCATCTGTACTACGGTGTATTTGAAGAATACGATTTAATTACAAGAAGCTTAGTAATAGAAAACAAAACCGATGCTTCAATCAAGCTTGAAAAGGCGCTTACCTTAAGCCTTGATTTGCCACACGGTAGCTACGATATGGTATATTTTCACGGAAGACACACTCGTGAAAGAATGCTTGAAAGAATACCTGTTAAGCATTCACAAATCACAGTGTCAAGTATGCGTGGCGCTTCGTCTCATATGGAAAACCCATTTGTTATTATCTGTGACAAAAATGCAAATGAGGAATATGGCTCAGCCTGGGGAATCGGTCTTGTTTACAGTGGCAATTTCTTAATTTCCGCTGAAAAGAACTTGCAGGAAAAAACACGTGTAGTAGCAGGAATTAACCCGGAAAACTTTAATTTTGAGGTAGCCCCCAATGAAAGCTTTACCTGCCCTGAGGCAGCAATGATTTACAGCAACGAGGGCTTCGGCAAAATGTCCAATTCCTTCCATAAGGCTATAAGAAACAATCTTACAAGAGGAAAATATAAAAACGCTATGCGCCCTGTCCTTATCAACAACTGGGAGGGAACATACTTTGATTTCAATGCTGATAAGCTTGTAGCTATGGCACACGAGGCAAAGAAAATGGGCGTTGAGCTTTTCGTAATGGACGACGGTTGGTTCGGAAAGCGTGATAATGACAGATGCGCCCTTGGTGACTGGGTTCCAAATGAGAAAAAGCTTCAAGGCACACTCTCTGACCTTGCCAAGAGAATTAATGATGAGGGAATGAAGTTCGGTATTTGGTTTGAGCCGGAATGTATTTCCGAGGATAGCGACCTTTACCGCGCACATCCCGATTATGCATTTGCAATGAAGTCAAGAGCGCCGCAGGTGTCAAGAAATCAGTATGTCCTCGATTTTTCTCGCAAGGAGGTTGTAGACAATATTTATAACCAGCTTACAAAGGTTCTTGACAGTGCCAATATTTCTTATGTAAAATGGGATTTTAACAGACATATAACAGATTTATATAGTGTTGCTCTTCCTGCCGAAAAGCAAGGCGAGGTTTATCATCGTTATATGCTTGGCTTATACGACTTGCTTGAAAGAATAACCGCAAAATATCCGGACATTCTGTTTGAAAGCTGCTCCGGAGGCGGCGGACGCTTCGATATGGGAATGCTTTACTATATGCCACAGGTATGGACAAGTGACAACAGTGACGCAATAGATAGACTTAAAATTCAATACGGTACATCATTTGCATACCCCGTTTCTACTATGGGCTCACACGTTTCAGTGTGTCCTAACCACCAAAATGCAAGAGTAACACCTCTTAAAACAAGAGGAAATGTAGCATATTTTGGCACATATGGCTTAGAGCTTGACGTTACTAAAATGACCGACGAGGAAAAGGAAGAAATCTCCCGTCAAATTAAAGAATTTAAGTCATATTATGAGCTTATTCAGCGCGGTGACTATTATCGTCTGATATCACCGTTTACACCTGAGGAAAGCCTGTTCTGCGCTTGGGAAACGGTAAAACAGGACGGAAGCGAGGCGCTTGTATGCGCTGTAAGATATGAAACAGACGCTTGCACCGCAGCAGAGTATGTAAAGGTAAAGGGACTTTGCCCTGATAAGCTATACAGAATAAACGGCAGTGAAGAAAAGTATCTTGGCTCTGCCCTTATGAATATAGGTATCTACTTAGAATATGATTTTATTACGTATCCATCCAGACTGTATCACATTACATTAGCATAAATAATTAGGGTGGCTTATTCTTAAGCCACCCTGATTATTTATAAATTTCTTCAAGCTTCTTGTTAAATTCCTCGGCAGTGTTGTAGCCCATTTTCTTCAGCCTTTGGTTCATAGCCGCAATTTCAAGAATAACAGCCAAGTTTCTACCCGGGCGAACAGGCACATTAATGTAAGGAACCTTAATACCAAGAATGTCTGAATATTCGGTTTCAAGACCAAGCCTGTCATAAATCTTGCCCTCAATCCAAGGCTCAAAGTTAATGACGAGCTCAATTTTTTCAGTTTCCTTGACAGCTCCGGCACCGAAAATTTGACGAATATCAATAATACCAATACCGCGAAGCTCCATATAGTGCCTTATAATTTCAGGAGCTCTGCCAACAAGAGTTTTTTCGGAAACCTTGCTGATTTCAACGGCATCATCAGCAATTAAACGGTGTCCGCGTTTAATAAGCTCAATAGCAGTTTCACTTTTACCGATACCGCTGTCACCTGTAATTAATATACCCTCACCGTAAACCTCAACCAAAACACCGTGCCTTGTAATAGTTGGCGCTAAGTGTACATTTAGGGAAGAAATAACGGTAGATATAAAGCTGTTTGTAGATACAGATGTCTTTAAAAGTGGAATGCCAAACTCCTCAGCAAATTCAATCATCTCAGGATAAGGACCTATATTTCTTGCGGTAATAATGCAAACAGGCTTTCTTCGCATAAATTCGTAAAGCTTGCTTCTTCGCTCCTCAGGGGTGCATTTAGCCAGATAAATAGCCTCTACACGTCCGATAATGTGTATTCTTTCAGGGTCAAAGTAGTCAAAAAAGCCTGCCAGCGGTAAGCCTGGACGGTTAATTTCCGGCCTTGTAATCATAACCGAGTCAATGTTCTTTGGGACATATATAGTTTCAAGATTAAACTCATTAATCAGCCTTGTTAAAGCAACAGATTTGGCTGTCTTGCTGTAATTATCCATAAAATCTCCTATTAATAAATTAAGCACAAAACAAAATTTGTAATGCTACTTAATTAATTCTAACATAGAGAAAGAAAAAAAGCAACAAATAAAAGGAAATAAGAGAAAAATTATGAAAATATTAAAAAATGAAGACGAGCTATTGCCAACCGTAATAACCGATTTGAGCGGTAAAATCTTATATCTTAATGAATTAGCTAAAAACGAGCTTTACCCAATTGCAGTAGGAGATTCGGTGCTGAAATTCATAAGACAGGACGTAGTCAAAAAGATGTCAATGTATGGAAGAATGGATATTGTCGCCCCCGAAAATTGTGATTACGAAAGAGCGGTAGTGAAGGCAGTGGGCGAAGGTATTACAAAAACCTTAGAGGTAGTCTTTTTCCATGCAGATAATGACAATATGGAAAATGATGAAAGACTGTTTTCGGGCTATGACAAAATAATAAATGTAAAACAGCAAAATGCTATCAGCCTTAATGAGTTAATTAAGCAAATAGTGGATTATATGAAGGAAGATCTAAGATTTTCATATAAGGATTTTGAAATAATAAAAGCTGAAAACGACCGTGTCTTATATGCTCACATTGCACACTTATGTACCGTTGCAATCGGTATAATATCCGTATTCAATGAAATTGACTATAAGGCTTCTGTCAAAATAGGCATGGAAAGGCATATGGATGACTACTTATTAAGGCTATCGCTTTGTAAAATTAACCTTGAAGCTATAAATAGCCCGCGTGAATTATCAATATTGTATCCTAACATAGCCTCTCGTCTTGAATATTTGACTAATCTGTGTAAGGATTGCAATGTAAAATACCGTTTTTCTTCAAGCCCCAATGAAATTGTTGCAGAATTTATAGTAACAAATATTGTTAATGAAGAAAGCAGACTTGCTCAAGCTCCAATTGCTGCTTTAGCGCAAGAGCCTATTGCGTATGCTATGAGCGTCTTTATATACGATGCGCCTAATGATACAGTAAGAGAAGAGCAAGAATAACAATTGCGTCCAAGCTGTCCTGCAAATGCTCCTGCGCAAAAAGAATGATTAAACCAATCAGCAAAAGGTCATCCTTATGTATGCCATCAATCAGATGACCTAACCCAAGCTCATTTAATAAACCAAAGGTGGAATTGCCTCTTTTCTTTGGCGCAGTAATGCTTGTTCCATCATTTGTTTCTTCTGCATCAGATGCGCTTTCACCGTCTATTGTCCCTTCGTTGTCAATTGCTTCTTCCTCAAAGTGCCACTCATCTTGCGCATCCGTAGCTAAGGGGTCGTTCACACAGGAGTCAAATACTTCGTTTACAGGAGCATAATTTTCGGAGCTTGCCTTTTCAACCGCCTTGTCTAAAGCGCCTTGAAAGGAAGGAGAAACAGAGGTTCTTACAACGCCTCTTGTTACGGGCCTTTCATCCTGTGCCCTGTGAGTTTTCATATTAGTGTCTTCAATTGGTTGCTTGAATTTTGTCCCACTGTAATTGTTTGGCAAATTTATACCGTTGTATTTAGTGAACATAGTAACCTCACTTTACAAGCTTCATAAGGTCTGCTACCTGCGCCATTTTGATAATGCTGTCCACAATGTCGCATCGCTCCTTGCTCAAATATGGCTTAAGGGCAATCAGCAGCTTAGAATTTTTTGATATTTTTTCTTGTAGCCTTGCAACAGGCAACGCAAAGGAAGCGCTCGGTTTTTCATCACTTATATCATTAATTTTGTCGGGGGGAGTGTCTGCTTTTTCACTCGCATTTGCATTTTCACCGTCATTCTTAATGCTATCTGAAATAGCGGAAATAACCGAAGGGAGCTTATCGGTTAAGCTCTGCCCGTCTGTGCTTTTGGCAATTTGAGATATTTTTGTCATAAGCTCAGGATTGTCAGTTATTTTTTTGAGCATATCGTCAAAGGAAGTATCAGCCATTTTATTTCCCCTTTTTTATCAGCTCAGAAACTCTTGCAATATCCTCATCATTAAGACCGGAAAGAGTAGAGCGTATTTTTGACATATCCTTTGGCTTTTCCATACCCTTGATACCGTCAAAGCCGGATTTTGAAGCCACTAACTGTATGGTTTTCCAAAGCTGGTCATCATTCATCATTAACACCATATCAATCATTTTTTTATCAATTTTCATAATAGCACCTCCGTTGAGTTTTACTAATATGTTATGAAATTAAGTGCTTTTTGACACAGAAAGGATTATATATGAAGCTTTTAGTTTTTTCCGATTCACATGCCCATAGTGATAAAATAAGAGAAGCCATTGAATTAAACAAGGCAAAATGCGATTGTATTCTTTTTTTGGGAGATGGCATAAGAGATATTGAATACATCAAAGAAATGTACCCGCAAATTCCGTTTTTTTATGTCAAAGGAAATTGTGATTTAATGGCGCAGGATGTAGAAACAGAAAAGCTTATCAGCTTAGATAACTTTAAAATTTTAATCACTCACGGTCACAAATACGGTGTAAAGGGCGGCTTAGGTGTCATTGCATACAGGGCAAGAGAGTTGGAGGCTGATGCGGTATTTTTCGGTCACACCCACGTTCCGTATGATAATATCTTAGAGGTCAGCGGCAAAAATATACATCTTTTTAATCCCGGCTCAATCGGCTACGATGGGTATTTCGGTGTTGTAAATACAAGCGGTAACGTGCTGATAAAAAGTCACGGAAAATTACAATAAAAATCCTGTAAATACTTGTAAAATATAGAAAGATATGCTATACTTAAAGCAATGAAATATTATTTGTTCGGAGGAATAAATTAATGGAAAAGAAAGTAAGAATTGGTATCATCGGTTGCGGTGGTATCGCAAATGGCAAGCACATGCCATCACTTCGTAAGGTTGCAGAGGCAGAAATGGTTGCTTTCTGTGATATTATTGAAGAAAGAGCCCAGGACGCAGCTAAAAAGTATGGTGTAGAGGGCGCTAAGGTTTATACTGACTACAAGGAGCTTTTAAAGGATAAGAGCATTGACGTAGTTCACGTATGTACACCAAACAGAAGCCATAGCTTTATTACAGTTGATGCCTTAGAGGCAGGCAAGCACGTTATGTGTGAAAAGCCAATGGCTATTAACGCTGAAGAAGCTAAAAAGATGGTTGACGCAGCTAAGAGAACAGGCAAAATGCTCACTATCGGCTACCAAAACAGACAGAGAAAGGACGCTATCTATCTTAAGAAGGAAGCTGAGGATGGCGTATTTGGAGATATTTATTACGCAAAGGCAACAGCGCTTCGCAGAAGAGCAGTTCCTACATGGGGCGTATTTATTAACGAGTATGAGCAGGGTGGCGGTCCGCTTATCGATATCGGCACACATGCTCTTGACCTAACGCTTTGGACAATGGACAACTATAAGCCAAAGTATTGCGTTGGTACTACATATCATAAGCTCAACGACCAAAAGGAGTCTGCTAACGTATTCGGTCAGTGGAAGCCGGAGGAATTTACAGTTGAGGACAGTGCATTCGGCTTTATCGTAATGGAAAACGGCGCAACAATCGTTCTTGAATCCTCTTGGGCAATTAATATGACAGAAACAAAAGAGGCTTGCACAACCATTTGCGGTACAAAGGCAGGCGCTAAGATGGTTGACCAGGGTGTGCTGGAAATCAACGGTGTTAAGCACAACCAAATGTATGAAACAAGACCCAACCTTGACGGTAAGGGCGTTGCTTTCTATGATGCGGGAAGCTACGACGCAGGTAACCAAGAGGCTAAGCAGTGGATTGAGGCTGTTATCAACGGTACACAGCCAACAGTATTACCGGAGCAGGCATATTGCGTAACTCAAATTCTTGAGGGTATTTACGAGTCTGCAAAGACAGGTAAGCCATACTATTTTAACTAAAATATTTCAAGGGGCGAGCACCTCGCCCCTTGTTTTCAAAGGAGAATAACTATGAAATTAAGCGTACTTGCAAACCTTTACGGCAGTAAGCCTCTTGATGAGGCACTTAAGATTATTTCCTCTCTCGGCGTTCATTCTGTTGAAATTGGCGCAGGCGGCTATCCGGGTAAGGACCACTGCGACCCTGAAAAGCTTCTTAATGACCCACAGGCACTTGAGGAATTTAAGAATACCTTCAAAAAGTATGATGTAGAAATCTGCGCACTTGCAACTCACGGTAACCCTGTTCATCCAAACAAGGAAATTGCAAATCAGTTTGACAAGGATATGAGAAACACAATTCTTTTAGCAGAAAAGCTTGGAATTGACACAATTATTACATTCTCAGGCTGTCCTGGCTCAGATCCGGATGCTAAGCTTCCAAGCTGGGTAACCTGTCCTTGGCCTGATGATTTTCTTGAAACACTTAACTATCAGTGGAACGACGTGTTAATTCCTTATTGGAAGGAAGCAACCGCGTTTGCAAAAGCACACGGTGTTACTAAGATTGCTCTTGAAATGCACCCGGGCTTCTGTGTATACAATCCGGAAACTCTTTTAAAGCTTCGTGCAGCAGTAGGTGACGTAATCGGTGCAAACCTTGACCCATCTCACTTAATTTGGCAGGGAATTAATCCTGTAATGGCAATAAGAGCGCTTGAGGGCGCAATTTACCACGTACACGCAAAGGATACTAAGGTAGACGATGCAAATACTTCTGTTAACGGTGTTCTTGATACAAAGCACTATGGCGACGAAATTCACCGTTCATGGATTTTCCGTACAGTAGGCTATGGCAACAACGAGGAATTTTGGAGAGCCTTTGTTTCCAACCTTCGTCTTGTTGGCTACGATAAGGTTCTCTCAATTGAGCACGAGGACAGCTTGATGACAATTGACGAGGGACTTCAAAAGGCTGTTGAATTCCTTGACAAGCTAATGATTAAGGAAGCAAAGCCAACCGGCATGCGCTGGGCATAATTTCAATAAAAAATGCTGACACAATCGTGTCAGCATTTTTTGCTTATTGCTTGCTTTCATTTTCTTCTGGCTTGGACTCTGAGGATGGGATTTTTAAATGCTCCTTAGGGTCAACGTGCTTATCATCTACCTTTAATTCAAAGTGTAAATGCGGGTCCTGGGATACCTCATTCATAGCGCTTTCTCCGATTGCTCCAATAACATCTCCTGCTTTAACGGAAGCACCTATTACAAGGCCTTCCTTAACCACAGGGTCAAGGTTTTTATAATAGCTGATAGCATTTCCTGTATGCTCAATTGAAACACAAGTGCCCATAAATGGGTCCTGCCAAATGTTTTTAACAACTCCGTCTGCAACAGCCATTACCTCTTGTCCAAGCGTTCCCTGAAGGTCAATGCCCGTATGTGTACGGTAGTCCTTCATAGTGGGAGAAAAGACCAGCACAGTGTCGCTAAAGTCAACATCAACCGTGCATTCCTTCATTGGCAAGGAAAAGGTTGGTAGGTCATTATCCTCGTCAAGACCCGCATCTGTATCGCCGTTATCTGCGATATTGCTGGAGCCAAGATTTGTGTCTTCATTTGGCGAGCTTCTTCTTGCAACAGTTACAGCAATTACAATAACTGCAACAACAGTTAAAACCACAGCTAATGTTAAATAAAAAATTCTTGAATTTTGCTTATTATTTTCTTCCATTGTATTTATCCTTTCAAATTAATTGCAAAACTATTATTTACCTTGGAAAAAATATTTATGCACAAGGCTAAAAAATACTTACAAAGAGAAAATTAGTCTTGTTGACATTACGCGTTAAATATGATATTATAATATAAATGACAGTTGTTGGAGGAAAATATGATAAAAATTGAAAGAGTAAGCGTTATGAATTTCGAAAACGCAATCAGAGGAGCAAGAAATCCTCTTAACTCCTGGGCAAGAAGCGATAGCTATTATGACGAAAACGGTAGCTATGTGTTAGGCGAAAACGATTTAGCCCTTGCGAAAAAGCTTGCTAAGGCAGGAAGCGACCATAGAAAATACCTACGTCAAATTTTTGTATCTGTTGATATTACAGCACCGCTTTATTGGTGGAAGGAGTACGATACCTATAAGGTAGCAACCGTTGCTAACTCCACATCCACTATGCACAAAATTCACTCTAAGGAGTTTGAAAGAGCAGACTTTAGCTGCGACAGAATGAGCGATAACGCCCTGAAGGTGCTTGATAGTGTAATTAACTATCTTGAGGAAGCAAGAATAAAGTTTATTGAAACAAAGGACAAAGCATATTGGCACGATATGATTCAGCTGCTCCCTTCAAGCTACAATCAAATGAGAACCTGTACCTTTAACTACGAAACCTTAATCAACATATATTACGCCAGAAAAACTCATAAGCTTGCGGAATGGCATACTATGTGCGATTGGATTATGTCATTACCGTACGCAAAGGACATAATTGCAATAAAGGAAGAAGAATGATAGAAAAGCTAATAAAGGATTATCATGATAAGGAAAATCCTTACGTACGTGTGCGTGTGGGACGCTTTGCGGGAATTGTAGGCATAGTGGCAAATGTATTATTGTTTGCAATTAAGCTTGTTATTGGCTTACTGTGCGGCAGTATATCTATAATAGCAGATTCATTGAATAACTTGTCTGATTCAGGCTCAAATGCTTTAACTGTTGTTGGCTACACCATATCCGGCAAGCCTGCTGACAAGGATCACCCATACGGTCATGCAAGAATGGAATATCTGGCAAGCCTGTTTATTTCTATAATTGTCACCTTTTTGGGCTTTGAAATGCTAACAACATCAATCGAAAAGCTGATAGGCGAGCCAAATGAGCAAAGCTATGACAAAATTGCCATTATAATTATGGCATCAACAGTCATTGTAAAAATCATAATTGCCATTATGAATTTTAAGCTTGGAAGGCATATTGACTCGAAAGCTCTTAAGGCAACTGCTATTGACAGTATCAGTGACGTAATTGCCACATTGGCAGTTGTTGTAGGTATGCTGATTACTCCATATACAGGACCTTATACCGACGGTATTATAGGCATTGTAATTGCAGCTTATATAATGGTAATGGGAATTAAGCTTGTAATCGAATCATCAAACACATTGATAGGCGAAGCGCCAAGTACAGAATTTACTCACGAAATTATCAAAAAAATCAAGAGCTATGAGGGAGTTTTAGGTATTCACGACCTTGTAATACATTCCTATGGCGCAAACAGATGCTTTGCAACGGTACACGTGGAAATTGACGCGGACGGTGAGATAATGCACAGTCACGATTTAATGGATAATATCGAAGCGGATTTTCTAAAAAATGAGGGAATAAACCTTGTTATTCATATGGACCCAATATCTGTTTCCGACCGGGAAACCAATGAGCTAAGGCATAAGTGTATGGACATTGTTTCTGAGCTTTCTCAGGAATATTCACACCCTCTTTCATTGCATGACTTCAGAATAGTTAAGGGGGTTACCCACACCAACGTGCTCTTTGATGTAAGCGCTTCAAATGATTTTGTGTTAACAAATGAGGAGCTTTGCTCCGAGCTTTCAAATAGAATAAAGGAAATTAATCCGCTTTACCACCTTGTTTTAACAATCGATAGGGATTACTATTCCGAAAGATATGGAGAGGATTAAAAATGAAAAAAATTTATGTTGCCTTTTTCCTAATAGTAACTGCCTTTGTTTTGTGCTTAAGCGCAAACGCCGCGCTTGTTTCGGTTGAGGCAGATGACGGTCGCGTTTTTTCTTCTGGAAATTCAGAGTTTTATTTGCCGTCATATGTTTCCCCAAGCAGTGTAAAGCTTATTCACAACGGAGACTATGACCTTGATTATCAAAACGCATCAGGCGAAAGAGTAGAGCTTGTAAGCGGCACAGTTATTGATTTAACTCCCTTTAAGGATACGCTTTCCACAGGACAGGATGTATATGTTTTAAAGCATTATGTTGACGGTTATGCGGCAGATTTAAAATTCTATTTTGCAAGCAATCTGCCAAGCATTCACATTGAAACCTCAATCGGTGAGAGTGTGCTTACAAGTACAAACGGTAAGGACACAAGCTCCAAAATTGCAATTGTAAACAAGGACGGAAGCTATGAATACGGTGATACCGACAGCACTTATAGCGAAATTAAGGTAAGAGGAAACACCACAAAGGACTATGCAAAAAAGCCATTCCAAATTAAGCTTAGCACTAAAACAGACCTTTACGGTATGGGAGAGAGCAAAACTTGGATTTTGCTTGCCAATTATCTTGACCAGTCACAGCTTCGTAATAGCGTAATGTATGAAATAGGCAAGCTTTTAGGAATGCACACAAGCCAGTTTAAAAGCGTTGATGTGTTTATTGACGGTGAGTATTACGGAATATACCTGCTTTGCGAAAAGGTGCAAATCAGTAGCGCAAGACTTGATATTGTTGAGCTTGAAAAGCTTAATGATGCCTTGAATGCAGCATACGAACAAACTCCTGTCAAGGTAAACGGAATTGCAAATACCATAATTACCGAGTATACCTACATACCAAACGTGGTAAATCCTACTGATATAACAGGCGGATATTTAGTAGAGCTTGACAATAACTATTGGAGAAACGAGCTTTGCTATTTTGTAACAGCCTACGGTAACCACTATGTTGTTAAATCTCCCGAATATGCTTCAAAGGAGCAGGTGGAATATATAGCTACGCTGTTTGGGGAAATGGAAGAAGCCATAATGTCAAATACAGGCTATAATAGACTGAATAAGCATTATTCGGAGTATATTGATGTTGATTCCTTCGTGTATGCCTACATAGTGGCTGAATTTAGCCGAAACTATGATGCAGGCTCATCAAGCATGTATTTTTATAAGGATGCAGACAAAAACGGAGAATATTCAAAAATATTCAAAGGACCGCTATGGGACTGTGATAACACCCTCGGCAACATCCATAAAAACGGAGCATCCAATACAGAGGGCTATTGGGCAAGAGAAAGAAGCATATGGGGCGGTCTTACATCTCACTATGATTTCAATTCCAAGGTAACAGAAGCGCTTAGCAAAAACTATGATGCAATCTTTGATATGATAGATGCAGGTGGCTTTATCTACAAGCAGGTAGAGGAAATCGGCTCATCAATTTATATGGAAAGAGCAAGATGGCATTCCGATAACTATGCACAATGGCCGCTTTATTATGATGGCAATCACTATGATAGATGGCAATCATCCCCTGTGTTTAACTTTATAGACGGATATTATTCTTATGATATGGACAGAGACGATTCAACCGTAATAGGCTATCTTTGCGAGCATATTGAGAACAGACTTAACTGGCTTGCAGAGGAATGGGGATGCGATGTTACACTTCGTGAAAGAAGCTTCGTTTTGCCCGAGCCGGAACCAACCCCCGATCCCGAACCAACTCCCGATCCCGAGCCAACTCCTGATCCTGAGCCGACACCTAACCCAAATCCAACTCCCAATCCAAACCCGGACGACACACAAAACAACGACACAACTAACAACAATCCTGCAGACAGGGACGATGGTAACGACAATGATGATAAAAAGGATTTTCCTGTAATAGCGGTTGTCAGCGTAGCCTCTGTTGCAGTAATATGTATTGTTGTAGCAATTGTTGTGGTAGTCAAGCTTAAGAGTAAGGTATAATAAATTTGCGTGATGCACAAAAGAGCATCACGCAAATTTTTTGTTATTTGAATAAAGCTGAAAAATTTACTGCATATTACAAAAAAGGAGTAATATGCGTATGAAGATAATAATTTTAGAGAACAGGGAAGCAGAAAAAATCATTAATCATTTTATCAGCTATGGATTTTCAGAGTTTATTTTATTTGAAAGTTCAAACAAAAAAATAAACAAAGAGTATTATAGGCTCAACGACATTAATATAACTGCATTGAATGGATTTCCATATGAAACCACCTTAGATAAGCTGTTAAAAATAAAAGGCAGTCTTAATGAAAGCTTTTTCGTTGTATACTCAAAAAGCATTGCTGATTTTGACATTGAAAAAATAATTATAAGACACAAATCAAGTCAAAAAATAGCAACCCTTGTGGAGTACAATAAGGCTCTGTGCGCTGCTTTGCTTGAAAGCGAGGCGCTTGATTACTCACAAGGTGCTAAATCCCTCGAAAAAGAGGTGATTTTAAGAATGGGAGAAGATCAAGAAATAGTAGTGTATAAATAAAGGGATGCAAAATGCATCCCTTTTGAATTTATTCAAGCTCAAATGCTCCGGTATAAAGCTGATAATATTTGCCCTTTTGTGCAATTAAGTCATCGTGTGAGCCACGCTCAATAATTCTACCCTTGTCAAGAACCATAATAACATCTGAGTTCTTAACGGTTGAAAGCCTGTGCGCAATAACAAATACAGTTCGACCCTGCATAAGCGCATCCATACCCGCAGAAACAATGGATTCGGTTCTTGTATCAATAGAGGACGTAGCCTCATCAAGAATCATAACAGGAGGGTCGGCAACAGCCGCTCTTGCAATGGAAATAAGCTGTCTTTGTCCTTGTGAAAGACCGCTTCCGCTACCTGTCAGCATAGTGTTATAGCCATCCGGTAGCATTTCAATAAAGGAATGAGCATTAGCGCGCTTAGCAGCCGCTATACATTCTTCATCTGTTGCATCAAGCTTACCGTATCTTATATTGTCCATAACAGTTCCTGTAAATAGGTTTACATCCTGTAAAACAACACCAAGAGAGCGTCTTAAATCGTCCTTCTTAATTTTGTTAATGTTGATTCCGTCATATCTGATTTTACCGTCTGCAATATCATAGAAGCGATTAATTAGATTGGTAATGGTAGTCTTACCCGCACCTGTTGCACCAACAAAGGCAATTTTTTGTCCGGGCTCGGCATAAATTGAAACATCGTGCAAAACAATTTTGTCTTCAACATAACCAAAGTCAACCTCATTAAGCCTTACATCGCCCATTAGTCTTGTGTAGGTAACTGTTCCGTCGGCAGAGTGAGGATGCTTCCAGGCCCAAATGCCTGTGCGCTCATTAGTTTCAGTTAGCTGTCCGTTTTCGTCATACTTAGCGTTAACAAGGGTAACGTAACCGTTGTCAACCTCAGGCTCCTCATCAAGAAGCTCAAAAATACGTTCAGCTCCTGCAAGAGCCATAATTATTGCATTAGATTGCTGTGAAAGCTGAGAAACGTTGTTAGTAAACTGCTTTGACAAGCCAAGAAAGGCAACAACCGTACCGATTGTAAACAGCTCAGTGCCCGTTATAGAAACATTTGTAACACCGTTAGTAAACAATAAGCTGCCTATTAAAACAAGAAATACATATAAAATATGACCTAAGTTGTTCATTATAGGCATAAGAGTATTAGCTCTTATATTTGCATTTGTAGAGTCGGAGCAAAGCTTAGAATTAAGCTTATCAAACCGTTCCTTGCTCTTAGGCTCATAGTTAAACACCTTAACAACCTTTTGTCCGTTAATCATCTCCTCAACATATCCCTCGGTTGCGCCTAAGGATTCCTGTTGCATTCTGAAGTACTTAGCACCGCTTCCACCGATTTTCTTTGTAACGAATGTCATTACAATAACACCGCAAACAATAACAAGCGTCATCCAAAAGCTCATAGAGAGCATAATTACCGTAACAGTGCAAAGTATTATAACAGTATTAATGATTTGTGGAATAGATTGAGAAATTAACTGCCTTAAGGAGTCAATATCGTTTGTATAATGGGACATAATATCACCGCGTGCGTGTGTGTCAAAATACTTGATAGGAAGCTTCTGCATTTTGCCAAACATAAGCGTACGTAGCTTGTGGAGTGAGCCTTGAGTAACAACCGCCATGGTTCTTGTTTGAATAAAGGCAGAAACAAGTCCCACGACATAAATACAAGCAAGAATTGAAACAGCAGTAATGACAGGAGGTAAATAGGTATCAAGAGCCGTGCCTGTGCTCATACCGCTTTGCATTTCCTTTAATGCAGTGGATACGGTATCAATTACATATTTTTGGAAAATTGAAGGGCAAGCAGTGGCAATAGCGCTTAAGCAAATACATATCAAAACAATAATGAAAGGCGCTTTGTAAAAAGAGAATAAAAGCTTTAAAAATCTTGAGAATGTACCTTTTTTAAGCTTTTTCATAGGTCTGCCCATATTAGGCTGACGCGGATTTTTGACTGTCTTATTCATCGTTACCTGCTCCCTTCATCTGTGATGTGTAAATTTCCTTATAAATCTCACTTGATTCAAGGAGAGAGTCGTGGTTGCCAATAGCATTTATTTTACCGTCGTCAAGAATAACAATAACGTCAGCATCCTGAACGCTTGAAATACGTTGAGCAATGATAATCTTGGTAGTGTCCGGAATCTCCTCAGCCATAGCCTTACGAATCATAGCATCTGTTCTTGTATCAACAGCACTTGTAGAGTCATCAAGAATTAAGATTTTTGGCTTTTTAAGAAGAGTTCTCGCAATGCAAAGCCTCTGCTTTTGTCCACCGGAAACATTGGTGCCACCCTGTTCAATATAAGTGTCATATTTTTCAGGAAAGCCCTGTATAAACTCATCAGCACAGGAAAGCTGACATGCTCTTACAAGCTCCTCATCAGTTGCATTTTCGTTACCCCAACGTAAATTTTCCTTGATAGTGCCTGAGAACAAAACATTCTTTTGCAAAACAATGCCAACAGCGTCACGCAGGGTCACAATGTCATAATCTCTTACATCAATACCGCCAACCAAAACTCTGCCGCTTGTAACATCATAAAGACGGGGGATAAGCTGTATGAGAGTTGATTTAGAGCTACCTGTACCGCCGATAATACCAACGGTTTGTCCCGATTTGATGTTTAAATTAATGCTTGAAAGAGCATATTTTTCAGCCTTTTGTGAATACTTAAAGCTTACGTTTTCAAAGGTAATATCACCATTTTTAACTTCGTTTACAGGATTTGCGGGATTTTTAATAGTGGATTCCTCATCAATAATCTCACAAATACGGTTAGCGCTTTCAAGTGACATAGTGGTCATTACAAATATCATAGAAACCATCATTAAGCTCATAAGTATTTGCATACCGTAAGCCAAAAGTGTAGAGAAGTTGCCCACATCAAATGCTCGTCCACCGGAGGAAATAAGTAAATTAGAGCCAACTAAAAGTATTCCCACCATTAAAAAGTACATACAAAACTGCATAATAGGATTATTAAATGCAAGAATTTTTTCTGCTCGTGTAAAGTCATTTCGTACATCGTCTGAGGCAGCGTTGAATTTCTCGTTTTCGTAATCCTCACGTACAAAGGACTTAACAACTCTCATTCCTGCAACGTTTTCCTGTATAGAGCCATTTAGCTTGTCGTATTTTTTGAAAACCTTTCTGAAAATAGGCATAGCCTTTTTGGATACCATAATAAGAGTAAAGGCAAGAATAGGAATAACAACGATAAATATCCACGCCATTTTTCCGCCTACTATGAAAGCCATAATAATGGAGAATACAAACATAAACGGAGAACGAATGGCAGTTCTTATAATCATCATAAAGGACTGCTGTACGTTTGTAACGTCAGTTGTAAGTCTTGTAACAAGACTTGATGTGGAGAATTTATCAATATTTTCAAAGGAGAAGTCCTGTGATTTTTCATAAAGTCCACGTCTTAAATTCTTAGCAAAGCCACAGGAAGCGCGGGAGCAATGTATACCTGCCAAAGTGCCGAACATAAGTGACAAAAGCGCAAGAACAACCAAAATTGCGCAAAGCACAGCAATTATAGGTATAATATTGTCGTAACCAACGGATTTTTGCATAGCTGTAATAATCGGCTTGGTAAAAATCAAATCGTCTAATTTAGACGGAGATTGAATAAAAGTAATAAGCTCACCTGCAATTGCGGGAATAAAGCATTCCATAACAACCTCAAGCAAAACGAGCAGAGGGGAAAGAATGGAATTTATTTTATATTCACCGACAAAGGAAGCAAGCTTTTTAATAGTTTTCAGCATATCTTTTTCCTTTCTTAGATATAATTACCAGTAAATTATAACACTGTAATATTTTAATGTCAATTAATTAAAAATAATTTTTTGTGAAGAATTTGTAAAAAAAGCAATTGATACACCGTTAAAAACGCGAGAAATATCAATTGCTTAAATTTTATTGTAATTCAGGATAGGCAAGACCGAAAAGCTCCTTAATCCTGTCCTGTTTTTTTATCAAATGAAGATAGCCGAAAATTGCCTCAAAGCCTGTGGCAGTTTTATATTCAAGAGGCGAAGCGCTTTTTGGAATATTAAGATGGGAGCAATTTTTACCCCTTTTAAAAATAGATAATTCCTGTTCATTCAAGTTATTTTCGATGTTGGAAAAGGCACAGCACTGGTTAACGGCTGTAACATATTTCAAAGCTTCCCTGTTCAAATTGGCAGACTTTTCAAAGCCCTTTAAAATTAAAGCCTCTCTTATTAAAGTCTCAAGGACAGAATCTCCAAGATAAGCAAGCGCGCCTGCATTCAGTTGAAAAAAGTCCATTTTATACCTCCCTTATCGAAAAATAAAAAAGCGTGTAAATATATGTTAACACAAATTAATACATTAATCAAGTCCAAGGGTTGAAAAAAGGACAAAATTGTGGTAAAATAAAAGAAATTAATACCTGTTTGGAGGTAGATTAATGGCTATAACATCTTATGACGTGGTTATAATCGGCGCCGGAATTTCAGGCGCTATAACAGCATATAATATCGCAAAATATAACATAAAGGCAGCAGTGCTCGAGGCAGGAATCGACGTTGCCTCAGGCTCAACACGTGCAAATTCAGCAATAGTTCACGCAGGCTATGACGCTAAGGAGGGTACTCTTAAGGCGCAGTTAAATGTAAGGGGCTGCGCGCTTATGGAGGACTTAACAAAGACCCTTGGAGTACATTATTCCAAATGCGGCTCTTTAGTTATTGGCTTTACGGAAAACGATTTAGAGCATTTAGAGCTATTAAAGGCGCGAGGTGAAGCAAACGGAGTGCCCGACCTTGAAATAATTGATGAAAAACGTCTACACGAGCTTGAGCCAAGGGTGTCAAAAAATGCAAAGCACGCTCTTGTAGCTCCAAGCGCAGGCATCGTTTGCCCGTATGACTTAGCATACGCACTGTGCGAAAATGCTGCAACGAACGGAGTTAAATTCTACTTTGAATTTAAGGTTTCCAAAATAGACTACGACGGAGAATATTATACTCTTTGCTGTGGAAAGAAAAAGGTAAGAGCCAAATACGTTGTAAACGCAGCAGGCCTCTTTGTTGACGAAATTGCGGGAATGGTTGGCGAAAAGCTTCCGTTTGATATAATTCCGCGCCGTGGCGAGTATATGCTTTTAGATAAGGGTGAAATTGGTACAGCCTCACATACTCTTTTCGTAACACCGAGTGAAAAGGGAAAGGGAATACTTATTTCCCCAACAGTTGACGGAAACGTAATTGTAGGACCGAATGCAAACGTAGTTGAATCAAAGGCAGACACAAGCGTTACCGAGGAAGGCTTGGAGGAAATTGCCGAGGGTGCTAAAATTATTGTTGAGGATATTAATCTTGACGCAACAATAACCACCTTTGCAGGAGTGCGCGCCACCCCAACAAGCGGCGATTTTTATATTCAGGAATCGGAAAAATTTAAGAATTTCATTCACGTAGCAGGCATAGAATCTCCCGGACTTGCCTCAGCCCCGGCTGTTGGCGAATATGTTCTTGATATACTAAAGAGCTGTGGCTTACCCCTTTTAGAAAAGAGCGGATATATTAGCACACGCACCAAGGACGGAAACTGCAAGCAATTCTATGAAATGACCGAGGAGGAAAGGGTTAATGCAATAAGCAAAGACCCAAGATATGCTAAGGTAGTTTGCAGATGCGAAATGGTAACTGAGGGTGATGTAATTGATGCTTTGCGCCGTCCGATACCTTCAAAAACCGTAGATATGGTAAAAAGACGTACACGTGCGGGAATGGGCAGATGTCAAGGCAATTATTGCCGTTCAAGAATAGCGGAATTGATAGCCGAGGAATTTAATATTCCGCTCTCAGAGGTGAAAAAGTTTACCTCGAATTCAAATATTTTATATGGAAAAACAAAGTGAGAAGGTATGGATAAAAGCATAGTAATAATAGGCTCAGGACCTGCCGGACTTATTTGCGCACTTTCTTGCTGTCAAAGCGGCATAGAGCCAAGCGATATATTAATCATTGAAAGAGATAGTGAGCTCGGTGGAACGCTTAATCAGTGTATTCACTCAGGCTTTGGGAAAAGCTATCTTGATGAGGTGGTTACGGGAACAGAGCTTGCATCTATGCTATCGGATGCCATAAGACAGCTTGAAATTGAATACATTACAGATTCTACCGTTTTGTCCGTTGATAAGCAAAAGAGAATAAGAGTAGTTTCCCCAAAATATGGCTATTGTACAATAAAGGCAGAGGCAATAGTTCTTGCAATGGGCTGCCGTGAAAAAACCAAGGGAGCCTTGCAAATAGGCGGAACACGACCGGCAGGCGTTTTTTCTGCGGGTGCGGTACAAAGAATTGTTAATTTAAAGGGATATATGCCGGGCAAAAAAACCGTGGTTTTAGGCTCAGGTGACCTTGCAATGATTGTTGCAAGAAGACTTGCCTTGGAGGGCGGAAGCGTAGCTTGCGTGTGTGAGCCAAAGGAGTATGCAGAAGGCTCTGACGAGCACGTAACGGAGTGTCTTGATAATTTTGAAATCCCACTTTACTATTCAACCACAGTTACCAAAATTTTAGGCAAGGAAAGAATAGAGGCTGTTGAAATTTCCAAGGTCGATAAGCGCGGAAAATCAATAAAGGGCACAGAGCAAAAAATCAAGTGCGACTCCTTTGTTTATCAATGCGGTCTTGTTCCCGAAAATGAAATAATCAAGGAAACGGGAATAAGACTTGATACACGAACCAAGGGCGCATATGTTAACCAGTATTTTGAAACAAATGTAAAGGGTATTTTTACGTGCGGCAATGCTGTAAGAATACACGATTTGGTTGATTTTATAGTAGAGGAAGCGCAAATAGTAGGTGCATCTGTTAAAAAATATTTAGAAGATAAAACAGCTAAGCCGAAAAGCACAGTCAGAATCAAGAATTCCGATAAAATTTTATATTCGGTTCCCCAGCATTTAGATGAATACGATGAGGGCATTGAGGATTGCGTAATATATTTCCGAGTAAACGGAAAATACGATAATTTACTAATAACTCTGAAAAAGGACGGAGAGGAAATATATTCACGTGAAAAGGGAAAAATGTCTTGGCTTGAAACAGGTAAGATTTTAGTTACTAAGGAGCTTGCCGAAAAAATAAAAGGCGCTAAGGAAATAGTGATTTGCGCACAGGAGAAGAAAAATGGAAATGATACTGACAACAACAGTTAAAATTAAAAGTGAAACATCAAAGCTTCTGCCTGTAAAAACAGATAAGCCCATACTAAAGGAAAAGCTAAAAAAGGCAATGAAAAGAATTTCAAAAATACAAGTCAAGGCACCAATTTCCGTAGGCGATATAATTCAACGGAATTTTACAGAAAAGGGCATAAATTTAGTGTCAACAAAATCTGTTGAAAAATAATTTTAAAAAAATTGAAAAAAGGTATTGCAAACTTCAAAAATCTGTGATAAAATAGTCGAGTAAATATGCCGGTGTGATGGAATTGGCAGACGTGCTGGACTCAAAATCCAGTGGTAGCGATACCGTATCGGTTCGACCCCGATCACCGGCACCAATAAAAAACCTCTTTCTTTGAAAGAGGTTTTTTAGTTATATGGGCAAATTTGTATTTACTTTTTCTTATCTTTGTGATAAAATTATATTGATACTATATAGAAACGGAAGATTATAATGACAGAACAAGAAAAACTAAGATATCATAGAGTAAAAAAAGCTCTTTTCGATAAATATTATTCCTTTTTAAACGAGCCTCAAAAAGAGGCTGTGTATACAGTTAACGGACCTGTTTTGATTTTAGCAGGCGCAGGAAGCGGAAAAACCACAGTGCTTGTAAACAGAATAGCGCATATCATAAAATACGGAAATGCCTATTTTAATGACGACATTCCGGATTTTGTCAATGCTGATGCAATTGAAGATATGGAGCTTGCCGCTAAAAGCGATGATATAGACCTTATTGAAAACTATATAAGGGTATTGGCATATGAGCCCTGTAAGGCATATAACATTTTAGCCATTACCTTTACAAACAAGGCGGCTAATGAAATCAAGTCAAGACTTGAAGCTATCTTGAAGGAAAGTGCAAGCGATATTTGGGCAGGCACCTTCCACTCGATTTGTATGAAAATTCTTCGCTCTCACGGTGAAAAGGTTGGTTATCGCCCGGGCTTTAGTGTGTGCGATACTGACGACAGTAAAAAGGTAATTTCCAAATGTATGAAGGACTTGGGAATTGATGAAAAATTCCTTTCAATCAAAACTGTAATGAATGAAATAGGAAGAGCCAAGGACAAGCTAATGACTCCTTATGATTATTCGCAAGAGGTCGGAAGCGATGCAAAGTATAAGGATGTAGCAAGAGTGTATGAGCTTTACCAAAAGCGACTAATTGATTCAAATGTTCTTGACTTTGACGATATTATCATGAAAACCGTTGAGCTTTTTAAAAAGGATGAAAACGTGCTTTCATATTACCAAAATAAATTTAAGTATGTATGCGTTGACGAGTATCAGGATACAAATAAGGCACAGTTTGTCCTCGTTTCCTTGATAGGAGATTTTTATAAAAACGTAATGGTAGTAGGAGATGACGACCAAAGCATATACAAATTCCGTGGCGCTACCATTGAGAACATTCTTAATTTTGATAAAAAATATCCGGAGGCAAAAGTAATTAAATTAGAGCAGAATTATCGTTCAACCTCTAATATTTTGAATGCTGCTAACAGTGTGATTAAAAATAATAGCCATAAGCATATGAAAACCTTGTGGTGCAATAATGAACCCGGAGACAAAATCATAGTTAAGGAAACTCAAAATCAAAACGCCGAGTCAAGATACATAATAGACAAAATTATCAGCTTAAAAAAGGAAGAAAGCTTAAGCTATAAGGATTTTGCAATACTTTATCGAATAAATGCTCAGTCAATGAATTTAGAAACAATGTTTGCTAAAAGCGGTATTCCGTATAGAATGCTTGGCTCTTTACGTTTCTATGACCGTAAGGAGGTCAAGGACATAATTGCATATCTTTCGGTAATTAACAATCCAAGCGACAATATAAGGCTTCGTCGCATTGTCAATGAGCCTAAGCGCAAAATCGGTGATGCATCCTTTGATGCAGCATCATTAATGGCAGAGGAGCTCGGAGTGCCAACCATCACCGTCTTGGCCAAGGCGACCGAATATAACGCAATTCCTAAAATTGCGGCAAACAGTATGGTAAGCTTTGCTAAAACAATGTACAATCTTATGGATGATATGGAGAGTATGTCCCTTTCGTCATTTGTAAGAGAGGTAATCAAACGCACAGGCTACGAAGCAGCCTTAATTGCCTTAGGTCAAAGCGAGGCAGAAAGGCTTGAAAACTTAGACTCTCTTTGCGAGGCGGTAAGAGAATACGAGGAGGAGGCAGATGAGCCGACCCTTTCAGGCTTTTTGGAGGAGGTTGCTCTTGTTTCCGATGTTGATAAATATGACGAAAATGCAGACGCAGTAACCTTGATGACAATTCATAGCTCCAAGGGCCTTGAATTTCCAATCGTTTTCTTGCCTGGCATGGAGGAAAATGTTTTCCCTGGAAGTCAGTCTATGGCTATGCCATCTGAAATTGAGGAGGAGCGTCGTCTTGCTTACGTTGCAATAACAAGAGCAAAGAAAAAGCTTATAATCACTCACGCTAAGGAAAGAATGCTTTATGGCATGACTCAAAGAAATCTGCTTTCTCGCTTTGTACGTGAAATTGATCCGGAGTATCTTGATATACAAAAGGATAAGACATTTTCCCAAGCAAGAAGCAGCTTTGCATCCACACAAGCACCAAAATATAATTTCAATAATTATGCTAAAGCTCCAAAGAAAGAGGTTGTCAATGTGTTTAACGTAGGGGACAGAGTAAGCCACTTAACCTTTGGAGAGGGCGTTGTGTTGAACGTGATACCTATGAGCACAGACTATATGTATGAAATCGCATTTGATAACGTAGGCACTAAAAAGCTTATGGCATCATATGTATCAAAGCTAATGAAAAAAATTTAAGGAGATAAAAGAAATGAGCATTCCAAGACCTGAACATCCAAACCCCCAATTTGAGAGAGACAACTGGGTTAACCTTAATGGCGAATGGGAATTCGAGCACGATCCGGGAGTTAGCGGACTTGACAGAAAATTCTATGACAGAGAGTCTCTGAATTCAAAAATCATAGTGCCGTTTTGCCCTGAAAGTAAGCTTTCCGGCATAGGAAACACTGACTTTTTAAATTGCGTTTGGTATTTGAAGAGAGTAAAAATCAAAAAGTGCAACAAAAGAGTTATTTTGCATTTCGGTGCAATTGATTATGAAAGCTATATTTACGTAAATCATAAGCAGGTATATCACAACATAGGTGGATATGTTGGCTTTGATATTGACATTACCGATTATGTTGAAATGGGTAAGGAAAATATCATTACAGTGTGTGCCAAGGACGATCATCCAAGAGGAAAGGCATCCGGCAAGCAGTCTAAGAATTATTATTCAATGGGCTGTGACTATACCCGTACAACAGGTATTTGGCAAACAGTATGGCTTGAATATGTTGAAAAGAACTACATAAAATCAGTTAAATACTATACCTCTATTGAGGACAAGAGTGTTCAGATTGAGGTTGAAACCGTAGGAAGCGCTGAATTTAAGGCAGTAGCCACCTATAATGGCAAGGCTATGGGTGAAAAGAGCGCAAAGCTAAAAGCAGGCATTAGCCGTCTAACCTTAGGTCTTAACGAGATGCATTTGTGGGAGGTCGGCAAGGGCAGGCTTTATGACCTTGAATTAACCTATGGCAACGATAAGGTTAAGAGCTATTTCGGTATTCGCACTACCGCCTTTGATAACAAGAATTACTTGTTAAATGGTAAGCCTGTTTTTTTACGTACGGTTCTTGACCAGGGCTTTTATAAAAACGGTATTTACACCGCTGAAACCGAGGAAGAGCTTGTAAGAGATATTTATTTGTCCTTGGACGCAGGCTTTAACGGTGCAAGACTTCACCAAAAGGTATTTGAGCCAAGATTCTTATACCACTGTGACAAGCTTGGTTATATGGTATTCGGTGAAACGGGCAACTGGGGACTTGACTGTTCAAATATGGAGCATCTAACTCCATTTTTGCTTGAGTGGCAAAGAGAAATCGCAAGAGATTTTAACCACCCGTCAATTATCGGCTGGTGTCCTTTAAACGAAACATGGGACTATGATTGCAGACATCAAAATGATGATTTTGTAAGAGCTATGTATTATTCTACAAAAACAATGGATACAACACGTCCGTGCGTAGGCACAAGCGGTAACTATCAGGTAGTTTCCGACATTTACGATTTGCACGACTACATTCAGGAAAAGGATGAATTTGAAAAGATCTATTTAGCTCCTACACAGGATGAAATGCTTGAGCTTTATGATAAAAAGCATGAATGGGTATCAAGATATCAAAAGTCAAAAGACTATAAGGATATGGCGCTTTATCTCAGTGAATACGGCGGAATTCAATGGGACGTTGACGGCGTAGGCGGTTGGGGCTACGGTAACGGACCTAAAACCGAGGAAGAATTCTTTGAAAGATATGAGTATTTGACCCAAGCACTTGTAAATTCTCCATATGTTTGCGGCTTCTGCTATACTCAGCTTTATGACGTAGAGCAAGAAGTAAACGGCTTGTACACATACGAAAGAAAACCAAAATTTGATATGAAGAGAATTAAGGCTATAACTCAAGCCAAGAAGGAAAAGTAATGAGCACAGTAAAAATTGACTATTCAAAAAGCGTTGGCAAGGTAAAAATAATGCACGCTGTCAATAACGGTCCTGTTGTTGCAGGCAAGGAACAAACACGTGGAAATCAAGAAAGCTACAGGCAGGCAAGAATACCCTATGCCCGCGTACACGATGCTTCGTTTTTTGCCGGCTACGGCGGAGAGCATACAGTAGACGTTCATGCAATTTTTCCGAATTTTGACGCAGATGTCAATGACCCAAACAGCTATGATTTTGCTTGCACCGATTTGTATATTTCTCAAATATTCAGATACGGAACAAAGCCCTTTTATCGCTTAGGCTCTAAAATCGAGCACGGAATTAAAAAATATGGCACAGTTATGCCAAAGAGCTTTGAAAAATGGGCGCAAATTTGCGAGCACATTGTAAGACACTATACTGAGGGCTGGGCAAACGGCTTCAATTATGATATAGAGTATTGGGAAATCTGGAACGAGCCTGATATTGACCCCGACGGAGCAACAAATAAAAAATGCTGGAGTGGCAACGAGGCTGATTATATTAGGTTCTACATAATTGCCGCAAGGCACCTAAAGTCTTGCTTTCCGCACTTGAAAATCGGTGGCCCTGCATCGGTTGGCGACGAGAGCTTTATGGAGCGCTTCCTTCAAGCAATAAGCAAGGAAGGCAATGTGCCACTTGATTTCTTTTCATGGCATTGGTATTGGACAGAGCCAAGTGACGTTTCCATAAAGGGCTCAAGGATTAAAAGAATGCTTGAAAAATATGGCTTCGCTCACGTTGAGAGTATATTGAACGAGTGGAACTATATTCGCTGCTGGACAAAGGAATTTGTATATTCTATAAAGCAAATTATCGGTATGAAGGGCGCTGCTTTCACTGCGGCTGTTATGTCAATTTGCCAGAACAATCCTGATATTGATATGCTTATGTACTATGATGCAAGACCGGGAGCATTTAACGGTCTTTGGGACGTTTACGTATATGAGGAGCTCAAAGGCTATTACGCGTTTTATTCCTTTGCTAATCTCTATGAGCTTGGCACACAGGTGGCAAACGGCTCTGATGATGAAAATGTTTACGTAGTTGCCGCTAAAAACGACGAAAAGGTAGGCGCAATGGTAACATATTATGCTGAAAACGATAACGAAAACAGTAAATACGTAACCGTAGATATAGATGGCCATGATATGTCTTGTGCCAAAATCTATTTGGTGGACGAAAATAATACATATACCCCATATAGAAAATCATCATTTGTTGACGGAAAGCTGGAAATCCGTCTGGAGCGCAACAGTATAATCTATATCGAAGCATAAGGCTATAACGGAGGGATAAAATGACAGAGCTTGAAAAAATTGAGTATGCTAAATCATTTATCGATAAATTAGCGAACGGCGTAAATCCCTTGGATGAAAGTCCCATACCTGATGGTGATGTAGTTAATAATGTACGACTTTCCCGTTGCTTTTTTTACGTGTCAGATATTTTGCGTCAAGTTATCGAAAATGGCGGAATTACAAAAGAAAAAGCAGTGCGTCCAAAGAAAAAGTCCTTTTCCCTTACAAACGAGGAACGCGAAAAAATACAAATATCCGAGCGCCCCTTGTCAGTTACAGAAATATCAAAGTATCTGAATTCTTTAGTTGATTTGGAAACTACTAAAAAAATTTCCGCAAATGCCATAAACGAATGGCTTTTGGAAATGGGCTTTTTGTGCACCGTAACACTTCCAAATAACAAGCACAGAAAATCACCGACAGCTCAAGGAAACGGAATCGGCATCTTCGCCGAGGAAAGAATGGGACAATACGGAAAATATGTCGCTGTTCTGTTCTCATCAAGCGCACAACAGTTCATTTATGACAACATAGAAGCAATAGTTGCCTTTAAAGACAAATAACAAAAGAGAAAAAGCATTTCCGCAAAATACGGAAATGCTTTTTCTTTGTTGAACTCAAATAAACAAATTCAAATACTGAATTTCTTCAAATCTACTTATTTAGAATTCTTAATGGAATTTTCGTAAGATTCGATCATCTTCTTAACCATTTGACCACCGATAGAACCTGCTTCCTTAGAAGTCAAGTTACCATTGTAACCGTTTTGGTTAAGAGTAACACCTACTTCGCTTGCAGCCTGCATCTTGAACTGGTCAAGAGCTGCCTTAGCTTCTGGAACTGAGATGTTGTTCTTAGACATAATAAACTCCTGTTCGTATTATCTATATTATCGAGCATAGGCGGTTTGCTTAAAACCGCCTAATCAACAAGACAGCTAAAAGCAAATCTCAAATGCTCTGCTATTATTATGTTGAATTGATTAGAAATTATTAATGGAAATTTTTATGATAAATAAAAGGCTTATCAAAAGCACGACACTTTGATAAGCCTTTTTGCGTCTATAAAAGAACCTCTTTGTTAGTTCCGTAAAAAATGTCATCGTGAAATGCAAGCTTGTGACAAATTTTTTCAAATTTTTCCCAAGTAATGTATTCCGCATCCATTTCATAGGAATGTCCCCAAATGTACAGAAGAGAAGGAATATCGCTATTCAATGCTAAAAAATCATCGACAATTTCTTCAAGACAGTCTTCAATATAGTACACGGTAGAATTGAGTCTCAACAGATTTTCCTGCACTTTGAAATTATGTGTTGATGTAATTGTTCTTGCAAGCTTGATTCCTGTATTATTTTTAATGATTTCAGCCACACGCTCGTCATTATTTTCGCCACCGCAAGGATAAGCCATGCTTACTACCTCATAACCGCAAAGCTTTGATAAATTTTGTCTATCCATTTCAACCTGTCTTATTATTTCTTTTTCGTTACAGTATGGTAAAAACGGATGGGTCAAGGTATGGGCGGCAATTTCGTGCCCATTGTATATTTCTTTAATTTTGCTTTTATGTATCTTGTCGTGACGAACAATGTGCCCGTTTCTGTCAAGCGTGCCACTAAGACCTAAAAGCTCCGAGTTTAAATTAAATGTAGCCTTTATTGTTTAAAATTTTAATAAGTCTGATATCTTGCGTCCCCATCATCAAAGCTGAAGGTAACCGCCTTTGTTTTTCCGTTCCACATATAAACTCCTTACTTAATTAAACCGTAATCTTGGGCGCATTTTTTTAGTCCGTCCTCTACATTACTGAAAATCACACCGAATTTTCTTGCTTTTTCGCAATTCATCCATAAATTCTGTCGAGACGGAGCATCTTCCACCTTTATGTTCTTGCTTAAAAGAGACAAAAACTCTTTCGTTATTTCATACATTGATTTTGTAGTTTCACTGCCGAAATTATATGCTCCGCCCGGTAGAAGAGCAACCTTATCCATATTTTGCGCAACCTCTTTTACATATGTTATGCCTCTGAATTGCTGTGAACTAAAGCAAACAGCGTCCTTGGCATTTAAAATTCCCATAAAATAATTGGATTTTTTAAGGTAATAATCATACATCCACTCTGCTCGAAGCATAACAGCGCTTGGGTCTATATCAAGCACCCTGTTTTCCATTTCAAGCTTATGCTTTGCGTATACATTATTAGGCTTTACCATATTTTCCGTAAAAGGAATGTCACCGTTTCCACCGCTGTAAACCTGATCGGAGCTGAAGCATATAAGCTTTATGCCTTTAGATGCCTTAGCTAAATAAATCGGAATAAGAACATTGGCAATATATGATTCATCGGGATTTTTTTCGCATTCACCAATATCGGATATAGCCGCAGTATGTATAATCGTATCAGCGTGACTTTCCTCTACTATACGTTTTATATCATCTTCACCTAAACCCTTAAGTGACGGACAAGCAATAACATCCTTGCATATCTCCATAATTTTGCCGCCAACAAATCCACTCGCACCGGTAACTAAAATCATCATAGCCTCCAAACAATAAAATCTAACACAATTATAGCATAGCGTTCACCGCTTTTCAACTTGAAAGACTTCATATTTAATATAATAAAGGGAGCTTTTTCAAAAAAAATACGAAAAAAGTAAAAATAGTACTTGACAAAAGGAGAAAAGAGTGATAAAATAGGCAAGCTTGCAAGGAAGAAGGCACAAAAAAGAGTGTCAAAAAGGTCGAAAGTACGGAAAAATAAAAAAAGTTTAAAAAACTTAAAAAAAGTACTTGACAAAGTAAAAAGCAAGTGATATAATA
>JAFTZI010000117.1 GCA_017461055.1 Clostridia bacterium
GAATTTTGCGCAAAGCTCTTCAATGGTAGCCTCACGGTTTTGACTCAAATATTCAAGTATGCTGTTTTCTCTATCCTTAAATGACATTTTGACCTCTTTATTATAATAAATGATTATATAATAGGAAATTTTAATCACAAAACGAGCAGTTTGCTCAAAAAACACGCTTAACATTGACAATTTTGCTCAAATGTATTATAACATAATTATAAACTAAAATCAAGGAGAGGTTTTATGAAAATGCGTAGAATTTTAAGCATACTGCTTGTAATTGCAATGCTGTCTGCATTTATTCCTATGCTTGCTTTAGGTATAAGCGCCACTGAAAATGAGACAGAGCAGGGCGTTACCAAGACAAGCGACGATGGAAATTACAGCATCGCAATTGAAAAGGCTGAATTTCAAAAGGGAGAGCCGATTTATGTAACTGCCGACGGTACTAATAATACTGACTGGATAGGAATCGGCAATGCAGGTACAAGCTCCTATATTGATTACTATTATTTGGGACAAAGCGGCTTTGGCGCACCCTACAACATACTTCGTGTGTTGTCCCTTGAGCCGGGCGAATATGAGCTGTTTCTTGTGCCTAATAACGGCTCTAATTATTCCAACTCCGTTGTAAAGGAGCTTTACTTTACTGTAACTGAGGAGGAATATGCGGGACAGGATCAAATGCCTGTTATCGACATTGGCGATACCACCCTTCTTACAACAAAGAACGGACAAAAGGAGTTTAAAAAGGGAGAGCCTATATACATCGCTGCCACAGGTGAGAGTGGGGATTGGATAGGAATTTACGACGACGTTTACGATGAGCAATATTCAAGCTATGTATATATCAGCAATATGGGCGGCTCAGGCAATTACTACGATTTAAATGCAAGCGGCAATATGGCGCCGGGCACATATTTTATAAGACTTATGCCGTCCAATGCCGCCAATACTCCATATAGCGTATGGGCAAAGGCGGGAATTTATATAACAGTAACTGAGGATGAGTACGTAGCTCCTGACGATGAGGAGCAGGAAGAGCTTGACCCGGAAACAGGCTTGCCTGCCGACTTTGGTATTAATCCTTCCCGTATGACTCTTGAAAAGAAGATATTCAAAAAGGGTGAGCCCATTTTGGTTTCTGCCATCAGTACAACCGATAAGGATTGGGTTGGAATTTATGCCGATGCAACATCAACCACGTCGCTGAAATATCACTATGTAACGCTTGCTGATTCCGGCACATTCATTGATGTGGCAAGCGGCTTAAGCTTACCTGCCGGCAACTACCTGATTCGTTTAGTTCCAAACGACCAAGCTCTTGCAGGAAACGAGGCTAATACTATTGCAGGCGTGTGGATTGTGATTACTGACGAGGAATATGTTGACCCTGATGAGGGCGGCACGGAAAATCCCGATGAGGGTGGCACAACTGACCCTGATGACCCCGATGTATCAAGCGGTGTTGTCATTTCAAACGGTACACACAGTATGGCTGTTAACAAGACACAGTTCGAGGTTGGCGAGTCTATTTGGGTTACCGCGACAGGTGTTAGCACAAAGGACTGGATAGGAATTGCACAGCGCGGTTATACCGACGGTACAATTCGTTGGTATTATGTTGCAAGCGCAGGCAACGGTGTTGCCTATGATATAAGGCAGGCGCCCAATGTTGGCGGCAGCTTAGCCTCTTTGGCAAGTATTCCCGAGGGACTTTATACCATTTACCTTGTTGAAAACGATCAGTATTTAAAGGACGACTGGACCTTTAGCATAAACATTTCAGTTGGTAATGTTGAGGATGCTGAAAACGGAGCTGCCGTTGATAAGGACGCAGCGGCAGAAGACAATGAGCTTTTACCGCCGATTTCTGCAACCTACGAGCCAAATGGCGCAAGCGGCTATGCCACAGGCACAGTAACAGTTACTATGCCACAGGGACAGATTGACAACCGTTCAATAGTTATGTATTGGGCAAATGCAAGCGGCAGGCTTGAGGGCTATACAGCTCACGCGCGCTTTAAGGTAACAGGCGAAAATACAAGCTTTACCTTTGGTAACAGCGTTATTATTCCAAACGGTGCTACACATTTGCACATTTATTCTCAAATCACAAGCACAGAGCTTATATCTGACGAATATATTTCAATTGAGCTACCAAGCGGTTCAGATATGACGGACCAAGGCAAGCCAAATAACTCCATTTGGATTATTAGTGATATTCACATTGGCAGAGGCAATGGAGAGGTTAGTGCCGAAAACTTTAAAAAGATGCTAAACGAGGCGATTTTGTTAAATCCCGAGGGAATTGCAATCTTTATTGTCGGTGATATGGCAGACGGTGGAACAGAAGCGCAATTTGCTGAAATGATGTCACTGCACGCACAGGTTATGGAAGCAAATGGCAAGGATGAGAGCAAATACCCATTGTACCTTACTCTTGGCAACCACGATTATCCTGCTATGCAGAGTATTTTCTTACAGTATGCAACTCTGCCCGATGGTACGCACCCAAGTGATACAAGCTATGATTTCTGGTTAGATGGCTATCACTACATTTTCTTAGGCAGCGATACAAATAGCGGCTTGTATGCTAACTTGAGTGAGGAAACATTATCATGGCTTGATACTAAGCTAAGCGAATGCCGTGATATATCACGACCGACATTTGTATTTTTACATCAGCCAATGTACAATACAGTTTCAGGCAGCTTGCCGGGAGAGGGCTGGGACGGAGTCAGCAACGAGGACGCACTTCGCGCTGTTCTTAAAAAATATCCCGAGGTTATGTTCTTTAACGGACATACCCACTGGACAATGGACTCTGTCGGCAACATCTTTGAGGGTAACGAGGATTTACCAATCCACATATTTAACTGTGCTTCGGTTAGCTATCTGTGGTCAGGCTATAATACCGTAACAGGCGAAAGCTTAGAGGGAAGCCAAGGCTATTATGTTGAAATGTACGATGGCAAAATTTTTGTAAGAGGTCGTGACTTTATAAATAGCGAGTGGATTTCTTCTGCACAATATAGCATTGAGCTTGAACAAAGCGAAAATGACGGACACAGCTACACAGAGCATAGCTTAACCTACGAAAACGGTTACTTAAACAGTGGTAAGCTTGTTTACAAGTGCGCTACCTGTGGCGCAGAAAAGGTGGTAGATACAGCTCCAATTATTGTTAATAACGGATATTCCTTAAGCACCTTTAATACATCCTCAATTTGCGTTGGCTATGTAATAGATTTTGAGCTTTTAGGAATCTATGAATCATTAAATAATACCCAAATAACAATTGGCTTAGTGGCTTCCCCATATGATAATCTTGTAAATGCGGGCAAGCCGATTAATGCTGACGGAACAGTTAGTGAGGTTACAGGCGGTAAAATTATAAGCTATGTATTGAACAGAGATTATAAGTATGTTGATCTTATCTTACAATCCTCTGACTGGACTCAGTATAGCGACAAGCCTGTTGTGCTGTGCGCATATATTATAGAAAACGACACAGTTGGCTATATTTGCGACAAAACCCAAATTACAGACACAGCTTCCTCTGTAACTTACTCAGGACTTGTATCTAATGAATAAAAAAAGCTCTTGATGCCTTTTTGCATCAAGAGCTTTTTTATATTAAACTTATAGATACTCTTCTGCCAACTCTTCGATTCTCTTGGTTAGTCTTTTATCAATGATTAAGTGCTTATATTTTTCAATATATCTCTTTAAGGCTTCCTTATTTATGGGTCTTGGCTCTTTGCCAAGCTTGTTTAAGAGATTGTCGGAGAATATTTTTTGAAGGCTGCTTTGTGGAATTTCAATACCTGTAAGCTCATGCTCGCAGAATGAGGAAAGGGTGTCGGTGGTCGCTAAATAGCGATACACTCTGTCGCAAAGCCAAATTCCGCTCTCGCCGCGATCGGGGAAGTCCATATCGGTGCCAAAGCAAATTCGCTCATCGTACTTAACCAAAAACTCCTTAAAGTAATCCTTGCGCTTGTCAAAGCCAACATACATCTCTCCGCCCGGAGTTAAGTCAACCGTTAAATTCGGGTAGGTATCAAGCATTTTTGATAGTCTTTCGGGATTTTCGGACAAGAAAAAGAAATGAGCCAAGCAAAGATTAAGCTTTGGATGCCTATTTAAAATATTATCTATTTGTGTGTACAGCTCCTCATATTTTGGGTAAGTGCCATCACCGTAAAACCAGCCCTTTTGCTTTGTTTCCTCATCTGCCTCAATCCAAAAAATTTCAGGGTCAGCCACGTGCATAAGAAGATATGTGCCGTCCTTTTCTATTCTTTCAAAAACAGGAGCAAAGAATGAGCTGTCAAGAGGATTGCTTACCCTTTTATATAGGTTAGGCTTGCCCTCCAGCATTTTAATACCGTCAAAGCCTATTTCCATAAGCTCCTCATATTGCTCCAAAAGGGTCATACCTGCCATATTTTCCTCGGTTGCAGGGTAAGATGGGTAGGTAAAGCCACCGTATGAAAAGGTATTTTCATTCAACAGCTTGTAAAATGCGCAAATAATATTATTACTTACATCACGCGCAACAGGGAATGGATCGCCTGATGGAAGTGGGGCAAGAGCGATATATTTAAGATTACATCTTTTTCTATATGCCTCAAGACCGTGTAAAAATTCTTCCTTTGTTTCCTCGTCAATCCATCTATGCATATGTATATGACCGTCAAATGCGTCGTTAACCTGTGGGAATTGCTTTTCTAAATATTTTGCCATAACACACCTCGTAAAAAAATTATCTATTAGATATTTTACAACAAATAGACGTCAATGTCAATGTAGCATTCAAAAATAATCGCAAAGCTTAAAAATTGAGCTTAACAGGTTTAATTTATACTTAACAAACACATAAAAACATGAGAAAACCGTTTAAAAATCTGCGAAAAATTCGTAGGAAAAATAATGAGGGAATTTTTCGACTTCGGCGGGTATCAAAGAGAGCCCGAGGGCTTTATGTCTTAGTTAACTCTTATTTTTGTTACCTTGCTTATGTTTTCTATGTTCTTAGCGTCGGGCGACGGTACTCCATATGACATTTTCTACAGCTTATTAAACGGTAATCCTGTTTTGTACCCCATAATAGTGGTGTTATTATTCCTCGTTTACATTTCACTTTTCTATTATATTTATTATCTAATCAAGCGCAAGATTAAAAAAGCATAGATAAAAAAATCAGCCCTTCCCTGTGGGAAAAGGCTGATTTTTTATCTTCCTTCAATGTAATCACAGGCAGCAAGCGCTGCAATAGCTCCGTCGGAGCAGGCGGTTGCAACCTGGCGCACGCGCTTTTTGCGGCAGTCACCTGCTACAAAAATGCCTTTAGTGCTTGTTTTACAGCCCTCGTCAACATCTGCATAGCCGTAGCTGTCAAGAGGCAATACGTTTTTGAATATTTCGTTTTGCGGAATAAGTCCTATTGCTACAAATAATCCGTCAACGTCTAATTTTCTTGTCTCTCCGTTGTCGCTTTTGATTTTGACGCCGTTTAATTCATCATCACCCAAAAGCTCGATTATAACCGTGCTTGTAATAATTTCAACATTGCTTTTTTGGCAAAGCATATCGGCAAGCTTGCCCTCGCCTGTTAATTTATCAAGGTTTTGAACAACGTAAACCTTATTACAAAGGTCAGACAAGAGAAGCGCTTCCTGCAAAGCAGAGTTGCCGCCTCCAAGGACACAAACGTCCTTGCCCTCATAAAATGCACCGTCGCAAACAGCGCAGAAGGAAATACCGTTTCCTATAAAATCAGTTTCTCTATCAATACCGGGTAAGCGATGCTTTGCGCCTGTGGCAATAATAACAGCCTTGGCTTGGTGCTCGCCCGAATCGGTAACCACTGTCTTGATTTCTCCGTCCTTAATTTCAAAAACCTCGCTTGGCTCAATATCAGCGCCCTGCTCAATAACCTGCTCAACCATTTTGTCAGCAAATTCGTTGCCTGTTAAGGAAACAAAGCCTGGAATATTCTCAACCTTGGGCGAAAAGGTAATTTGTCCGCCAAATGCGCCCTTTTCAAGGACTAATACGCTTTTGTTAGCTCTTAAAGCATACAATGCCGCAGTAAGACCCGCAGGGCCTGCGCCAATTACAATAATATCGTACATATAATCTCCTAATAATTTTAATTAATTAGAGGGAATGTTGCATTCAAATGAAATTGCACAAAAGCAAGCCTTCTCTTGTAAGAGAAGGGGGACCGCATAAGCGGTGGATGAGTAGTAGCTTAACCACAAAACATCTCATCCGTCACGCTTGCGTGCCACCTTCTCCTACTGGAGAAGGCAATTCGTTTATATTGTACAATAGGCTTTCCTAATGCGACAGCCCCTTTAATATTTTTAGTTCAAATACTTCTTAATATCAGAAAGACCTGTATATTTTTCAACATTTCCATCGTTTACTATAACAAGTGTAGGAGCTTGCTTAATACCGTAGCTCTTTGAAAGCTCAACGTGCTCGTTTGCAAGAAGCTTTACATACGGAATACTTGCTTTTTCAAGAAGCGCACAAGCAATCTTACAGTTTGGACAAGTAGCGGTTGTGAAAAGATATACACCGTTTGGCTGTGCATTTACACATTCGCACTCACTTGAAATTTCGACAGTTTCAGCGGGCTTGCCATCTCTTTTAAGCTTTGAACTTTTAATATCATAAACAGCTCTGTCCTTGTATTCTTGGCTTTTACCGTCATTCCAGTTTTGAACAGGACGGTAGTAGCCTGTAATACGGCTGTAAACCTCTGTCTTCTCACCACACTCAGGGCAAACAAATTGCTCACCTGTCAAGTAACCGTGATTCTTACATACTGAGTATGTTGGGGAAAGAGTATAATATGGAAGCTTGTAGTTTTCTGCAATCTTCCTTACAAGGTTAGCGGCGCTCTTCCAGTCAGGAAGCTTTTCACCCAAGAATGCGTGGAATACTGTACCTGATGTGTAAAGTGTCTGAAGCTCGTCTTGAATATCAAGGGCTGTAAAGATGTCCTCTGTGTAGCCAACAGGCAGGTGTGAGGAGTTTGTATAGTAAGGTGTACCGCCCTTACCTGTTGATGCGTTAATAATTTCAGGGAACTTCTTTAAGTCGTGCTTTGCAAGACGGTATGAGGTTGACTCAGCAGGAGTAGCCTCAAGGTTGTAAAGGTCGCCATACAGCTCCTGGTAGTCAGAAAGGCGCTCTCTCATATGGTTAAGAACATCCTTTGTAAACTCCTGAGCCTTTTCCTCTGTTAAATCAGCTCTTACCCAGTTAGCATTCAAGCAAGCCTCGTTCATACCAACAAGACCGATTGTAGAGAAGTGGTTGTTGAAGGTACCTAAGTATCTCTTTGTGTATGGGTACAAGCCCTCATCAAGAAGCTTTGTAATAACTGTACGCTTAATCTTAAGGGAACGTGCGGAAATGTCCATAAGTCTGTCAAGACGTGCATAGAAATCGTTTTCATCCTTTGCAAGATAAGCAATTCTCGGCATATTGATAGTTACAACACCAACAGAGCCTGTGGACTCACCGCTACCGAAGAAGCCACCGGACTTCTTACGAAGCTCACGAAGGTCAAGACGGAGACGGCAGCACATAGAACGAACATCGCTTGGCTCCATATCACTGTTAATGTAGTTAGAGAAGTACGGAGTACCGTATTTAGCTGTCATTTCAAACAGGAGCTTGTTGTTTTCTGTTTCGCTCCAGTCAAAGCTGCTTGTAATGGAGTAGGTAGGAATTGGGTATTGGAAGCCACGACCGTTTGCGTCGCCCTCAATCATAATTTCGATAAACGCCTTGTTTATCATATCCATTTCCTTCTTACAGTCCTTATACTTAAAGTCAACCTCTTTACCGCCAATAATACAGTTAAGCTCAGCTAAGTCAGCAGGAACTGTCCAGTCGAGAGTGATATTGGAGAATGGAGCCTGTGTACCCCAACGGGAAGGAGTATTTACACCGTAAATAAAGGATTGAATACATTGCTTAACCTCTCTGTAGTCAAGGTTGTCCACCTTAACGAAGGGAGCAAGATAAGTGTCAAATGAGCTGAATGCCTGTGCGCCTGCCCACTCATTCTGCATAATACCCAAGAAGTTTACCATTTGGTTGCAAAGGGTAGAGAGGTGAGATGCGGGAGCAGAGGTGATTTTACCTGTTACGCCGCCAAGACCCTCTTGAATAAGCTGCTTAAGTGACCAGCCTGCGCAGTAGCCTGTAAGCATTGAAAGGTCGTGGATGTGGATGTCTGCATTTCTGTGCGCGTTTGCAATTTCCTCATCATAAACCTCGCTGAGCCAGTAGTTAGCTGTAATAGCGCCTGAGTTGGAAAGAATAAGACCGCCGACAGAATAAGTAACAGTGGAGTTTTCCTTAACTCTCCAGTCATTAATCTTTAAGTAGTTGTCAACAATTTCCTTGTAGTCAAGAATTGTTGAGCTAAGGTTACGAAGCTTTTCTCTTTGCTTACGGTAAAGGATATACGCCTTAGCAACATCATCATAGCCTGCCTTGATAAGCACAGACTCAACGCTGTCCTGAATGTTTTCAACTGTGATAGAATTGTCCTCCACCTTCGGAGCAAACTCGGCAGTAACCTTTAAAACCAAGAAATCGATTACATCCTGATGATAGCTTTTTTCGCAAGCCTCAAATGCTTGTGTGATGGCTCTGCTAATTTTGGAAAGGTCAAGACTAACATTTTTGCCATCACGCTTAATAACGTTATACATAAATTTCTCCTTTTTAATTTGTAAAATTGTGTTGCACAACTATTCTATCACTTTTAATATGCTTTGTCAATAGTAAAATACAAGATATTGTGTTGAAATTTTAAAATCAACACAATATTTTGTGTTACACACCTCTTAATGAGGTGTTGGGAATATAGGGCAAAACAGCCTCTTTAAGCGCCTTAAGCCCTTGTATATCAAGGGGTGAGGAGCTGTTTTCTATAAGCTCGCCGCTGTCTGTAAAGCTCTGTATATAGTACTTTTCATTACCCTTTAGCCATATTCCGATTTTTTCAAAATCTTCAGGTGTATGCAATTCCTTGGTTACAGTAGTCCTGAATTCAAAATCCACCTTGCCCGACATTAAAATATCAACGCTTTTTTCAATTTTAGAAATATCTAATGTGTCAATTCCTGCGGTCAAGGAATATTTTTCACGGCAGTTTTTAATGTCCATTGCCACATAGTCAACAAGACCTCGGTCAATGGCTTCCTTTAGCTTGTCGGGAAAGCATCCGTTTGTGTCAAGCTTTATAAGCAAGCCCGTTTCCTTTACCCTTTCCATAAATGAAAAAAGGTCACCCTGAAGCATAGGCTCGCCGCCGCTTATACAAACACCGTCTAAAATTCCCTTCCTTCTATTAATATAGGAAAGAACCTCGTTTTCATCTATTAGGGAAGCTTCGCTTATTACCAAGCGAGCATTGTGACAAAAGGGACATCTGAGGTTACATCCGTGAGTAAAAACAGTGCAGGCTATCTTGCCGGGATAGTCCAGCATAGTCATTTTTTGAAATCCGCCAATTAACATAAATAGCTCCTTTCAAGAGTTGTAACTGTATTGTATCATATATTGAGCCTTAAAGCAACAAATAAAACAACAAATTTATGTTGACATAGACAATGCCTTTGTGATAAAATTATAATATAAAGGTGTTTAGTACAAGCTATTTGTACATTTTACACAAATTTATTGGAGGTAAATTATGAAAAAGAAAGTTTTATTAATCGTAGCTATGGTGGCTATGCTTGCTTGTATGCTTACCATTACCGCTTTTGCGGAAAATAACATAATCAAGCTCGACACTATTCCTACTCTTGAGGAAATTCACGCAAATCCAAGCGCGTATGTGTCCCATCTTGACGCATTTGACGGAGATTCATACGGAGAACTGGACTCAACAAGCGTTGTAGTTTTGAGTGATTTGGCTGCAACACCTACATACTATGTATTTCCTGCATATTACTATATGCGAACTACAAACAACTTGGTTTACGGAAAGCTGACCAAGCTTAATGAGGCAATAGCGGCGGCAGATTCAACTGCATTTGCAAGCTATAATGCTATTGATTCTAGCTGGTGCTCAGGCAGCTGTAAGTATCTTATCAGATATGAGGTGCCAACCTATGTTACAACCATTGGCAGAACTACAAAATTTGAAAGCTCAACTAATTTAAAGGAAATATATTTCCCCACAAAGACGGTTATTGATGAGGAAACAGGCTTAGAAAAGGAAGTAACCTGTGTAACATCCATAGACGGTGCAAACACCTTTACAAGCTGCTCGAGCCTTGAAACAGTACACAATTTTGACAAGCTTCCCCTCGGTATATACAATAGCGGAGCATTTTCGGGCTGCAATAAGCTGACAGGCATTAAGCTTCATACGGGAATTACAAGTATTCCTGACGGTATGTTTTCTAATTGCTATAAGCTTAATAATGTTGAAATTCCCTACGGTGTTACATATATAGGAGGATCGGCATTTTATAACTGTGATTCTATTACGGAAATGATTTTGCCAAATACAGTAACTACAATTTGCAAAAAAACCTTTGCACATATGGATAACTTAGAGGTTATTAATTTTGGTGCAGGCCTATCCAAGCTGACCTCTACCGACCAAAACTTAGAGGTTATCAACAACTGTCCGAAAATTAAGTATATTTATATGCCTGCAACCTTTGCATCAAGCGTTCAAAATACGGGACACGGTATTTTGGCATCGGGCACAAAAGTAACCATTTTCTTTACAGGAACAGAGGCAGAGGCGCTCTCCGTTAAAACTAAGCTTACAGAGACCGCATCAAACACACTTATTAAAAACGCCACCTTTGTGGCATATGACCCAAGTATAAATTATGAGGGCTATGCAGACATTCTTGGCTACACCATACTTGTTTATAATTACAGCAAATGTGAAGCATTTTACAATGGCGAGCATACAGTTGGTGACAATTACACAATCGAGTATAGTGGAGAGGCACTGTTAAGTAAGGCTGTCAAATCAAAGTCCTGCTCGGATTGTATATACAAGGTTGACAAAACAGAGCTTGAGCCGTTATTTGAATGCCTTGGCTATTCCTCAAACAATCAAGGCTCAATCATTCAAGGCTTTTTAATCAACTCAAAAGTAAAAGCAGAGTATGAAGCGGTTCTTGGAAAAATTGAATTTGGCGTAATTGCAGCAGGCGACACAAGAGAAAATAAGGATGTGGGTGCCGATATATTTGCTTTTGAAAAATATGTTTCCTGTAACCTTTCAACAGCCAGCTATGACTACTTTGATATAAAAATCACAGGCATTGATGCGGAAAGCTACGATACATATCTGTTCTTCTGCGCATATGCAAAATTCGGTAATAAGTGCTACTATATTAA
>JAFTZI010000118.1 GCA_017461055.1 Clostridia bacterium
AGATAAGAGCGGCAGCTATGTAGTTTACAATTACAGCTATTGCGATGCTTATAATGAAGGCAATCACAATGTACAGGGTGATAATGCTTGCGTTGGTACTTGCAGCGTGTGTGGCTTGGCAGTTGTTAGCCACTCCGACAGTGCGCTTGTTAATGTAACGGTTGAGTATGCAAGCTTTGCAAAGGTAGGCGCAAAGGTTACCTCTTGCGAAAACAAGGGCTGTACATACAGCGTAACAGAAGATTTGCCCGCACTCTTTATTTGCAAGGGCTTCTCATCATCTAATACAGGCAACGGAATTTCTCTTGGCTTTGAGGTGAACAACAAGGCTATTGCTGATTACACAAGCTTAACGGGCAAGACTGTAAAGTACGGTGTGTTTGCAGGCTCACAGAAAAATCTTGGCACAAGCGATATATTTGATGCAGATGTAAGCGCAAAGGTTATTACTGCTGAAATCAAGGCGACTGAGTTTACCGCCTTTGATATCAAGGTAGTAGGCTTTGAAAACGAAACACAAAAGAGCACATTGCTTGCTCTTGGCGCATACGTAGCGCTGACCGACGGTGAAGAAACCGTATATTCATATATGCAGAGCGAGGAGCCTGAGGAAAACGCAAAGTACTCCTTCACATCATATAATAACCAAATCAACGCATAATATTATATTTACGTCAACCACTCTTTACAATGCAGTATTGAGTGGTTGCTTGATTTTTTGGAAAAGCTCTATATTAATGAAAAGCACTTGCAAATGACAGTATATATGACCGCTTATAACTCAGCGCAGGCCGGCGACATCATTCGTATGACAGCTGACACAACAGTTGCTCAGTTGAATACTGATGTGGCTATGTACAGGATATGGAGCTTGAATTAAGCGGATTTGATGGCTATACCTTGAGTCAGCACCTTGAATTATATTCGGACAATTTAAACGAAACAAACGACAAGGACAACGAAAGAGTAAAGCCAAATTCACGTAGCGTAGCTGACAACTCTGCAACAACCCTGAAAAAGCACTCTTGGAATATGTTGGTTTTTAAGAAATAAACATAAAAAATAGGCAGTTGCATTAAAAACGCTGATTGTGCAAAATAAATAGAAAGCCTTCTCCGGTGAGGCACGCCACAAGGATGCTCACAGGAGAAGGCATAATTTTGTGCAATTTTACTTAAACGTAATTTGTTAAGCAAGACTTATCTTCGACTTTTTATAAATGCGCCGATTGCTGTTATAATGGCGATTGCAATAATTATAGCACAAGGTATTGTAGTTGAATAACCGTTTATTCTTACTTTTAACCAAAGGCAAGACATAGCGATAGAGCAGATTATGCAAAAAATTGTGAAAAGCGCGTTCCTTATAGGATGCTTAGGATGGTTACTCATAAATCCCCCTTATATAAACAATAGAATAGCGGTTGCCACTTCAATAATAAGTGAGCAGAAAATTACAATTTTAAAGCTGAGCTTTTTTGTTTTGTGCCTTGTTATAAGGGTGGCAATTACAGCGCCAATTGCTCCGCCCAAGGCGGTGAGAATTAGTAGCACATATTCGGGAATTCGTGCGCGCCCCTTTTTGTTTTTTGCTGTGGAGCAGTCACTTACATATAACAAAAGAGTAATAAGCGACATAACAAGCAAGGTGATAAGATATCTGATTAGCATTAAAACATTTCCCTTCAGTTTTTATTTAATTGTATCACAAAAAAAGCTTAATTTAAAGACATAATCACTAAAAATATGCGATTATTGACTGTCGTCATCTTCATCCTCACCGTCATCATCTTCCTCAGGCAAGGAGTCCTGTAATGCGCTTAGCAGATTTGGGAAATCATCACTGTTTAAAAGCGCTTGTAAAAATTCCGGGTCACTAAGCATAGACGGGTCAATATCACCCAATAACGATAATATATCTGATGGGTCTGCGCCTTCTTCATCATAGTCGCCTTCATCATCGCCAATTGCAAGGGACTCGCTACTGTAACCGTCTGATGTGTCACTGTAATCGTCAGCGTCATCCTCGTCGTCAATGCTTGATTCCTCAATGAGGCTGTCTATGCTTTCAAGCTCCTCTTTTCCACCGGGAATACTTAACAAGTAGTCGTTCACAAATTCGATAAAATCGTCTGCTGCATATGATGTTTCCTCATCAAGACTTGTAAGCACTATTTTAGCACGCATATAGCCTTGAATGAGTGTATCAATGCACTCCTCATTTGAAATATGTTCGCTAAGTGAAAGCTCCCTCCTTGTCTCTAACAAGGAAATGTTACGCTCCTTGTATTCCTCATCGGTTTCGTAAATATCATTTTCAGAAATAAAATCATCTAAAAGCTCAGAATATTCTATAAAATCCTTAAGAATAGCACAGTATTCGTATGAACCGTCCATTTCCATAGCCTCATAAAGCTCTTTTATGGTAGATATTGCATCAATGGTAGTCTTTAAAACAGTGGCGTCCTGATTTTCCTCGTCAATCTCCTTCAGTATTGCGTATGCCTCGGTCACTAAATCAAGGGCACTGTCAATAGGCTGTACACCGCTATTCTTTATAAATCTTGCATACTGACACAATGTGGTAGGATAGTCTAAGGTAATGTCGCTACCGTTTTCGTCCCTGTCAGCAAGCAATGAAAGGTATTCATTAAATATGTATTCTGCCTTTTCTGTATCAAGGGCGGCATAATCATTGGCAAGAACCTCGGTGGCATTTTTACAAATAGCCTCAAGTATAGTTAAAAGCTCAGCCAATTGCCAACTATCATAAAGCTCTATTCCATCCTTTAAAATATCATAGGAAAGCTCTAACTGGTTTTTTGTATCTTCTTGAAGAAAATAAATACCTGCAAGCGAGGACAAGGATCTGATTAAATAAAATCTTGTCATATCAGAGCTATTCTTTTCATATTGAAGCCTTGTAAATTCAATTGCCTTGCTTTGATACTCTAAAGCATAATCTAAGTTGTCGGCATTCGGGTCAAAGGCATACATTTCGGCTATGTTTTGATAAGCATTTGCAATAAGCTCATACCATTGCGCTGATTCAAGCTTGTTTGCTTGCACTTCCATTATGCCAATTGACCTTTTATAAAATTCAAGGGCACGCAGTCTTGATGCGTTTTGAATTTTTTCTGCCTTTTCTTCGAGCTCCTGTTCCTCTTCAATAGCCCTTTCAAGTCTATCTGTATCATCGGATAGGATATCATCTAAGGACAAATTAGAGGAAAAATCTCCTATGCTTTCAAAATCCTTTTCGGTCAGTCCGGGAAGCCATATGTTTTCATAAGGAGTGCTGCTGCCTGCATATTCCCATAAGTGGCATAACATTTCAGGACTGCCAACATTTTCTAAAAAGTTATTAATAATCTGAACGTTAGAAACATAAATTGTGCGATAAACAAATGCCGAGTTATTATAAGCCACCGAAAGCATACGCTCCCAGTCATTTTCGTTTTTCTCCTTTAGCCTCAAGCCTGCCTCAACAGAGCGCTGAGCAGAAAGAATAGCCATTTCAATGCTTTTCTTGGAGCTTGATATATCGACCAGTGCTTTATTTACAAATGTCATAGAAGCCGAATTATATACATCACATTCTAAAAGGTCAATAGCTTGAGCATCGGGAGTCTCCTCCTTAACCTTTTCCAGTATGTCTATAGCTTCCATTAAAAGCTTGGTGCACCTTTCTTGGTTGTCAATTACATTAGTTGAGGCATAGGTCGCAGAAAATCTTAGCTTTTGTGACACAAGCTCAAGAGTATTGCCACTTGCTGAAGTGCGCTTGGCAATTTCCTCGGCTATTTCATTTGCCTTGTCTAAAAGCTTGCTTGCTTTCCTTACATTGTCCGCACCGCCAATGGCGGATAGCACTGCAATTGCATTCATATTGAATAAAATAGAGTTGCGCAAGGAAGCAACTGTGCCAAGCTCTGATGCGATGAGGTCTGATGCTTGTACATTTTCAATAGCCTCAGGCAAGGCTGTGCTTAAAGCGCCCTCAAGACCTGAATCCATAAGAGCTTTTATATAGTTGTTTCTTGCATGAAGCAAATTCTCTCTTGCTGTAATTTCACCTGTGCGTGAAGCGATAATCTTCATTTCTTGATAAATACCCTTGTATATATCAAGAGCCTTTTGAATGTTGTTCTTGCCACCAATGGTAAGGTAAATGCTACCAAGGGTAGAGTTTATGGCAATTAAATCAGTATCACTTGCATTTTCCTCTCTTGCAAGCTGTGATGCTTTTTCTGCATATTCCAAAGCGGAATTAATGCTTTCCTTATCGCCTAACTGGGAATAAAGAATTGACAAGTGATTGTAAATTGACACCCTTTGAGTAGGAAATAGCTTATTATCTCCGTTAAAGTCAGCTACCATATCGGCAAATTCCTTAAATAGCTCAATTGCCATAATTGACCTTGCGCGTATTCCTAGGTGACCGTTGTATAGGGAAGCAATATATAGGAAGGAGGCCAAAAGCTCCCTGTTTTCCGAGGACTCGGTCTTAGCATACATTAAACGCGCTTCTTCAAGACCGGAGGTCACAGAAAGCTCAATTCTGTCCTTGTTGTGCGCAAAGCTATGGAGTATCAAGCAAAGAGATAAGTATATATCGGAAAATAAACAAGCTCTTTTGCTCTCGTCACTGCCATCAAGAGCCAAGCTCTTAACCGCTTCGTTGTTTGCCTGCAATATTTCAGTGCCAAGAGAAATGTCCTCTTGCTTGGTTACAAATTTGCTAAAGACACACAAGCCAACAAAGAAATTGAATTTAATAAGACGATTCTTGTCTTTTATGTTGGCTATGGTGTCCTTAAACCAATCTGTACCGTCTGTACGAGTTATATCGTAAACGGTTTTCATATCTACAATTGTTTGCTCCGTGTCATATCCATCAGTAATATGCTCTACAACAAAGCTTTGCTTATTTGCCTTGATTGCGTGGAATAACAGCTCGCTTTGCCTTATACTATCGTCTGTATCAAGACCGCTGAAATGCTCAAACAGCTTTTCATATACAAGGCTTTGGTCGGTGCAATCCTTTTTTATTCCCTCGCGTATGCTTTGATGGGCAAAATCAAATCTTCCATCATCACGCATAATAAAGCTCTCTCTCATATATGAAAGGAAGTGAGCGAAGTCAATAGCTCGCCAGCTCTTGCCAACAAGACCCTCAAGGTCACTCTCTCTTAAGCCAAAGCGAGAAAAGGCAATATACTCTGTTATGCTTTTAATGAGAGAGGGATTGATTCTTTTTCCTGCCTCAGAAATAAGGGCAGAGGACAGCCTATCCGTTTCCAAGGGACAAGCCTTAATAATTTCGCGCTGATGTCGGGAAATGGCGCTCATTCCGTCGCCGGAGCTGCTTATTTCAAAGAAATCGTCGCTATTCATCATCAAAAGACGCTGAATAAGAAGGGAAAGATAAAGAGGGCATTGAGAGGACGGTAAATTCTTTATGTCCTCAATAACATTTTTGTCAAGCTCTCTGTTTACCTGTCGTAAAATCTCCCTTGTTACATCCTCGACCTCGCTTTTTTCAAGAGGGGCAAGTGTAGTATATTCAACACCCGTTGTTAAAAAGCAGGTGTTGGCAGTTAAGAAAAAGCGGATGTTATCTCCTAAATTTTCAGGAATAAAGCGAAGCTTATCTCTTGCCTCATCAGGGAAAAGCCTTTCCACCGAGTCAAGCATAATCATAAGACGCTTGCCGGATTTAGAGTATTCGTAGCATAGCTCAGCTAATCGCTTTTGCGCATCCTCAATGCTCGTCTGCTTGTTTTCCTCAATCCCTTGAGAATTAGCCGAATGCTCCTTGCCAAGAGCATTTTCCAAATAGTATATAGTATTGTTAAGTATATCGGTTGCGTCATTGCTTTCAAGAGTGTATCCGCCTATAAATGGCAGAGTGTCCCAGCCCAATTCCTTGAATTTTATTGCTAAGGCAGCAAAAAGCGCGCTTTTACCGTTTCCTGTGTCACCCTTAATAAAGGTAAGTCTTTTTCCGTTTTCGATTTCTCCGATAATTGAGTTTACCAGGCGGGTGCGCCCCTTAAAGCATTTTGCCTTTTCCTCAATATAATCCCATTGTATTTTTCTGTCAAGCTCAAAGGGGGAAAGGCTGGCCTGCATCTCCCATTCCTGTGTCATAATTTCGGCAAGGTCGTGAGCGAGCATAGTGGCAAAATCATCCACTCCCTCCACTCTTTTTCCGTTCCAACGTGCTTTATAGGTCTTAATTCTTCCGTTTGTAAGCTGCTTTAGGCGCTCCTTTAGCGCGTCAAGCTTTTTGAAGTGCTCGTCGTCCTCTGCAAGATAGGATAAGGGCGCGTCTTCCATTTCGCGTATGTAAACAAGAGTATTGCACTTTTGCTTTTCGGGACTCAGCGCGCCATATTCAATTTCCAAGGAGGTTACGCTTTTTTCATAATCCTCAATAATAAGGCTTTTATAGTCAGCAATACCCTTAACAAGCTCTTTGGGCGGAATCCAACCGTATCTTTCGCCGAGAATAATAACAAGCGGGGGCTGACAGCGGTCAATTTCATCAAGGCAGAAGCGAAGCACCTTGCGAGAGCCCTCCTCCTCGTCCATATCCGAGGTGTCAATACCCCAACGAAGATCGCAAAATGATACGCTTTGTCCGTATTTCTTTGCATAAGAGTTAAGCATAGGCAAGGTTATTTCCTTAATAGCATCTCTTTCAAAGTTCATATCCTTAAAGGTGCTGGAAACAAAAAAGGTTTTCATAATTTTCTCCTAAACTAATTATTGTGTATGTCACAGATTTTTAATATGCTTTAAAGCGTTACTCGTCCTTGAGCGCGTGAAACAACAATTTCGCCCTCTAAAAGCTCCTTTTGCGTAATTCCTTCTAAGTCGGAAAGAGAGTTAATGCTTTTTTTGTTTAAAGAAATAATTACGTCAGAGGGCAAAATTCCCTTAGCGGACAGGTCGCTGAATTGGTCAATGTCCGTAACCAAAACACCGTTGTGTCCGGCAGTTGCATAGGCGGACATTTCTCCGTCTGTTTCTATGTTCTTCAGCTTTAGTCCGAACATTTCAACAATTGTGCTTTGCTTTTTTCTGTTGCTTAGGTTTATTTTTGGATATTCGGGAGCCTTTGCTAACCTTTTAAGCGGAGCATACCTTACACCGAATTCGCAAGGGAAGGAGTCAAAGCCCTTAATTTGCGGATTGGTTACGGTATAATCACATTTTTTAGGATTTTTAAACATGCAGTTTATAATAATCGAATGCTCATCCATACCTGTAATTTCAGACAAGGGGTCAGCTTTTTTAGCCATTTTTGCTGATTTTGAATAAAGAATATTACAGTCAATCAGTCGACCGTAGCCATTGTCCATTAAAATTGGCTGATACTCTGTAAAAACAATGTTGTTCTTGATAACATCGCCGCTGTTTTTGTACCATACGTGCAAATGGATTGAGTTGTTTACCGTAATGTTATGATGCACATATCTGTTAAAGCCCTCACGCAGCTTTATTCCACCGTTTAAGCAAAGATTGTTGTAAATTTCATAGTGGCTTGACCCGTCGTCCAGGTCAATGTCCCAGCCTCTGTCACAGCGGAAGCGGCTGTTTCTGATAATGTTTTTCTTAACGCAGTCAAGACCTGAGTATTTGTATATCTCGTCCTCGCTTAAATCCCTTACGTGCCAATATCTATCTCGTCCCCAGGAGTTAAAGCTACCGTGGTCACCTGTTTCCTTAACTGTGTCAAAAACATCACACCCATCAATAATATGACCGCCAAATGTGCCCTCGGAAATGTTAATTCCGGCTCGGGACGTGTCGCTAATTGTGGTGTTTATAACCGAAATTCCCATGGACATTGAAATTTCAACGCCCGTTGCCTGCTTCTCCACAATGCCCACATGCTCAATAAGACAGTTGTCCACTAGGCACCCCTTTGGGTAATCGGGACTCTTTGGTCCCTTTTGTGGGTCAATGTCCTTTATGCTTTGGGTTTGACCCGCCTCAAACAAGGGACTTCTTACAGATTTGCTTTTTCCGACAAAGCAAATGCCGCTTGCTCCCAAGTCCTTTAAGTGACATCTTGTTATATTAATTTTTCTGTTTTTTCCGTCAACAAAAATACCGTTTGTGCCTATATCGTGTAAGGTGCATAGGTCAACGGAGCAGCTTGTACATTCGGTAAAGTAAATAGCGCCGCCGCGATATATGGTCCAGTCACTTCTTAAAAGCGGCTCGCGGGTCAGCATAAATGTCCTTTTAGCGCGTCTGAAGGTAACTGACTCTATTTTTACATTCTTACAGCCCTTAAAAATAAAGAAGGAGGAGTTTACGCATATTTCGCTGTTTTGGGGAGCTTGTTTGTCCTTGGTTATAACGTAAACACGGCCCTCACTCTTGTCAAAGCACCATTCCCCTGCAAGAGTCATTTCCTCTCTTACATTTTCAATATATCGAAAATCAGAGTGCATACCCATTTGTCTGTTGTTTTGCCAGCCGCCCTCGTAAATCAGCTCTCCGTTTTCATTTTTTCCTGTTACCTCATAGGAAAAGCCACCCCAGTTGTGAGAGTGCATTGCGTGTATGTAAGCGCCCACAGGGTTTTGCCATTCCTTAGCCTTTTGCGGCGAGGTCACATCCTTGCTAAAGCCACCGAAAATTCGTATGCTTGGGTTATATTTTGGGTAACGGGCCATTTGATATTTTTCGTCATTAATGTAAAGTCCGTCAGCCAAATACTCCGTTTTGGCAGAGAAAGACCCATGGCCTAAGGATTCCCAGCCGCCTATTGTATGACAGCCTTGAATAACGGTGTATTTTGAGCCTCTGATTATTAAATTGTTCATCTTAACCGTAATTGGCGAGATGAAATTATAAACTCCCGGCTTAATTGTAATGACTGTCAATTCATTGTCAAATTCACATATAAAGCCCTTTGATTTTTTGTCCGAAATAATAGAGCGAATTTCCTTGCTTGATAGCTTTTGCAGACACTCCCTGCGCTCTTTTGCCTCATTTTTGTCAGAATAAACCTCAAAATAGCACAAGCCTAACGGTAGTCTTCTTGATAAAAGCGAGGTGGAAACTCCAAAGCTGTATTTGTTGTTTTCAAATGTAAAGTAGACGAAAAGCATAAAGAACTCCTTAGGTGCATTTTTGTTAATTATACAACGAAAAGAAGGATATGTCAACTATATTATGTCAGGATTAAAAGCCAACAAATAAGCCTTGTTTATTGACATAATTAACTCTCTGTGTTATAATAATATAAATATACTTATATACTATTACTTTAGCGTGTATAGCTTAGTGTAATGTAAGCAAAATTAACAGGGAAAGCAGAATTATGCTGCCGCATAATTTATAGGAGATAATGGAGCAAAAGAAATTACCGAGTGAATTTTTTGAAGCTGAATACAGATGCGGTTATTACGTAACCGAAAAAATGAAGCAGGTTTGGGCAAGAGAGCTTGAGCTGTTAAATGAATTTGACAGAGTATGCACAAGCTACGGCTTAACCTACTTTTTAGACGGCGGCACTCTTTTGGGCGCTGTACGTCATAAGGGCTTTATACCTTGGGATGACGATGTGGACGTAATTATGCCACGTAAGGATTACGACAAGCTGTGGGAAATTGCCCACGAGGCATTTTGCGAGCCTTATTTTTTTCAAACCTCACTTAGCGAAAAGGGCTTTTTCAGAACACACGCACAGCTGAGGAGAAGTGACACAACAGGCTTTATTGAGCTTGACAGGCACAAAAGCATAAATAAGGGGATTTTCCTCGACATTTTCGTTTTAGACGGAGTTCCGTCAAAGAAAAGCCAAAGGAAAAGACTGAAAAGGAAGTTGGATTTTCAAAAAAAGCTGCTTGCATATAGGTACGATGTTGACTTTGCAACCGTTGGCTTTAAAAGAAAAATGCTGTATCTTATCTCACGTGTATTTTACGCCTTTGTTCCCTTTGAAGCTTATTTTAACAAATTCAACAAAAAAACCTTGGCTAAGTATTCCCATAAGGACACAGAAACAGTGGGAGATTTAACACTCGAATGGCGCGAAAATGTTCATTGGCGTCGGGAGTGGTATGAAAATACAGTCAGGCTCGAATTTGAAAACCTACTTTTATGCGCGCCCTCGGGCTATGATGAAATTCTGACAAGACAGTACGGAGATTATATGAAAATCCCCGATGATATTAGCGCAAAAAACGGAAGGTCACACGACGGTGTAACCTTTGACCCCAACACACCCTATAAGGACTATTTTGAAAAAACAGAAGCAGGAATAGGAGAAGAATGATGAATATTGCAGTTGTAATAGCAGGTGGAAGTGGAAAAAGAATGGGACACGACATTCCCAAGCAATTTATTAATGTATTTGACAAGCCTGTGCTTATGTACACACTTGAAAGCTTTGAAAAGCATCCTATGATTGATGCTATTGAGCTTGTTTGCATTGATGGCTGGCACGATGTTGCGCGTGCTTATGCCAAGCAATATGGCATAACCAAGCTTAAGTGGATTGTGTCAGGCGGTGAAACAGGACAGGAATCCATCCGTAATGGCATATATAATCTTGAAGGCATTTGCGCAGAGGACGATGTGGTGATTATACACGACGGTATTCGCCCCCTTGTTGATGAGGCGGTTTTGACCGACGTAATTTTAACCTGCAAAAAATACGGAAACGCAGTTACGTCCTTACCGTATAATGAGCAAATTTTCGTAGTTGACGATGAAATTTCCACAACTAAATACATCCCGCGTGAAACCTTGCGTCGCGTATCTACCCCGCAAGCCTATAAATTTGCTAAGCTTAATTGGGCATACCACGAGGCATTTGCAAAGGAAATAGGAATTTACGGCTCCTCATACACCAACACTATGATGGTAGAGCTTGGGGAAAGGCTTTATTTTGCGGCAGGCTCCGACAAAAACATTAAGCTTACAAACAAGGACGACCTTGAAATGTTCAAGGCATATCTCCTTTCCGAAAAGCAAAACAGACTTAAATAAAGCAGGAGAAAACGATGATTAGTAATCCTTTATATCTTGAGGACATAGAATACACAGCATCACGTGACTTAGCGTGGGACAAGCTTAAAAATGCAACTGTTATGATAAGCGGCGCAGGCGGACTTATAGGCAGCTTAATAATTGACGTTATTATGTACAAAAATGAAAAAGAGGGCTTAAACTGCTCGGTTTTGGCATTGGGCAGAAGCTGTGAGCGCGCAAAGGAAAAGTTTTCATCCTATTGGAATAAGCGCACCTTTGAATTTATTGAGCAGGACATAAATTTACCTCTTGATAAGGACAGCACCCCAAGAGCAGATTATGTGATCCATCTTGCAAGCAACACCCACCCATTGCAATATTCCACCGATCCAATCGGCACAATAAATACCAACATTATCGGCACAGCCAATATGCTTGAATTTGCAAGCTATTGCTCAGCAAAAAGAGCCTTGTTCGCTTCTTCCAATGAAATTTACGGTGAAAACCGAGGAGATGTGGAGCTTTTTGACGAAGGCTACTGCGGATATATTAATTCAAACACGCTTCGCGCAGGCTATCCCGAGAGCAAAAGGTGCGGAGAGGCAATGTGCCAAGCATATATAAAGCAAAAGGGACTTGATGTTGTAATCGCAAGGCTGACAAGGTCCTACGGCCCTACTATGCTTATGTCAGACTCTAAGGCTATATCTCAGTTTATTAAAAAGGGTATAGCAGGCGAGGACATTGTTTTAAAAAGCGAAGGAAATCAATACTATTCCTATACCTATGTTTCAGATGCGGTATGCGGTCTTTTAACCGTTTTGTTAAACGGTGAGTGCGGTGAGGCATACAATATAGCCGACCAAAAATCGGACATCAGATTAAAGGACTTAGCAAAAATAATTTCCGAATATTCAGGCACCAAGGTTGTGTTTGAATTGCCCGACGAAACAGAGAGGGCAGGTTACAGCACAGCAACCGTTGCGCGTCTTGACGGAAGCAAAATTAAAAGCATTGGTTGGGAAGCTAAATACGACATAAAAAGCGGTCTTGAAAGAACACTTTCTATTTTAAAATCACAGAATAACTAATTAATTGTGTCATAAATTGCGACACGACAAAGGAGTAGGCAATGAGAGATAATAAGCTATGGATATTTAATGCCGGATTAAGCTTTGACGGAAATCCCAAATGGCTTTTTATGTATATACAGAACAACCGTCCCGATATAGAGGCGCATTGGCTTTGCTATACAGAGGAATCAATGAATTATATAAAAAAGCTTGGCTATCGTGCGCACTTATATAATTCGGAGCAGGCGCGAAAAATAGGCTCAAGGGCAGGAGTGTATGTTGTAAACCAAAGAAAAGAGGTCTTTCAGGGCTATCTTGACGGTATTACTGTCCTTAACCTGTGGCACGGTGTTGGCTGCAAGGCAATAGAAAAAAATGTAAAAACAGGAATGCTCAATGAAGGTCTTGTTAAGAAAAACATTGTTAATATGACAATGTACAGAAACAACGAGCTTTTCTTAGTTACATCTCCCCTTATGGAAAAGCACTTCAGTGACAACTGTCGCCTTGAGGAGCATTCCATATTAAGAGGAGCTTATCCTAACTGCTTTTCTCCCGACAAGGTGAAAACCTACGACCACGATATATTAAAGGGCAAGGGCTTGCCCCTTGACACTAAAATTGCAGTATATGCTCCCACCTACCGCGAAAGCAGCGCAACTAACTTTTTCCCAAGCGCCATTCCCCATATGGAGCGCCTTATAAAATGCCTTGAAGAAAATAATTTGGTATTGATATTCAAGCTTCATCCAAAGATGCAGAATGATTTTCAGTATCTCAATCTTAAGGAGCTTTATAAGGATTGTCCCCGCCTTGTCTTTTGGGACAACAAGGACGATATGTACGAAATTTTCGATAAAATCGACCTTGCAATCATAGACTATTCCTCAATATTTTACGATATGCTGGCAAGAGGCGTTAAGCATTTCATAAGATATATATTTGATATTGATAACAAGGAGAACGTACGTGATTTTGCTCTTGATTATATGGAGCATACCTGTGGTCCTGTATGCAAGGACTTTGAGGAGCTTCTTTCGTCACTGTCAAATTATCAAAGCGTGGATTTAAGCAGTGAGCTTGAAAGAATAGGTGACTTGTTCTGGGGCTATGCCAAGGAAAATGGCTCAATGGACCATATAATTAACTCGGCAATGGAATTTAAGCCCCTTAACCGAGAGCTGCCCAAGCTATACAGCTTTGACATTTTTGACACATTGATCGGTCGTAGCGTATTATTGCCAAACGGTATATTCTACTACGTTACCGAAAAAATGAAGCAAGGCTCTGTAAAATTTCCAAGCTACGTCATAGATAACTACTTTAAAATAAGACCTTGGGCTGAAAGCAACGCACGTGAATATTACAGCAAATCCCAAATATACAGAGGCTCTGATTGGCGAGAAATATCCTTTGATATGATATTTGAACGTATAAAGACCGTATATGGCTTAACAAGCGAGCAAACGGAGCTTTTGAAGGAATGGGAGCTTGAGGCAGAGTACAGAAGCTCTATTCCTATGAAGGAAAATATAGACTACCTAAAATCCTTGATAGAAAATGGGGAGAGGGTCGTTTTAATCAGTGATATGTATTTGCCAAGTGCCTTTATAAGAAGCTTGCTTATAAAGGCTGACCCCGTGTTTGAAAATATCCCACTGTTTGTTTCAAGCGATTGCGGACATCAAAAAACAACCAAAAAGCTGTTTCTTGACGTATATCACGCGCTTGAATATAACTACGGAGAGTGGATTCATCACGGAGATAATCCAAAGGCAGACGGTGTATTCCCAAGAAGCCTTGGAATAAAAATTGTAGCCATTCCCACTTTAAAAATTACCAAATATGAGCGCGCTCTTAAGGAGTTTACAAAAACCTACGACGGATATCAGGTTGTAAGGCTTTTTGCAGATTTCCAAAATAAAAACGACAGTGTTTTTGATAACTTTGCATACAGATACACATCCTTCTATTTCGTGCCATATATAAACTGGGTAATTAAGCACGCCCTAAAGCAGGGAACAGAGTGCCTTTATTTCGTGTCCCGTGATGGCTATCACTTAAAGCGAATAGCCGATGCTATTATTGAAAAAAAGAATTACCCCATAAAAACCAAATATATTTACGGCTCAAGAAAGACCTGGAGAATACCGGCTCTTGTTGACGAAATTGATGAAGAGTTTTGGAGTGAATACGGTAACTTTTCGGGCATTGACAGCTTTTCAAGGCTGCTTAAGGCAGCGTCCTTGACCGAGGAGCAGTTTGGTCGAATGTTCCCTGAGCTTATGTACCTTAAGGAGCAATGGACAATTGACCAAAAAACCGCTTCTATGTTAAGAGAGGCCTTTAAATCATCAGAAAAATACCGTTCATATCTTTTGGAAATTGCCAAGGAAAAACGGGCAATTATCGAAAAATATTTGAGCCAAGAGATTAATTTTGACGAAAAATATGCTTTTGTTGAATATTGGGGCAGAGGCTACACTCAAACAAGCCTGGCAAAAATCATATGGCATATGAGAGGACAAGAGGAGGACAATGTTTTCTATTATGCAAGAACCATATATCCTACTCACGGCCATATAGTCCGTTATAACTTTACAACAAACAATTTCTCACTCATATTTGTTGAAACTCTTTTCGCTAATCTTCCCTATAAGAGCATTGAGGAGTTTTATGAAAATGAGAACGGTATAGTTGAGCCTGTCATAATCGAGAACGAAAATGATAAGGAGCTTCATTCGGCTATGGAGGAATACCTGCCGAAATTCGCCTCTGACTATGTAAGCATAGACTTCTTAGACGAGGACGGATGTGATCGCGCTTGCTTTGACTTTGGATTAAGCTATTTTCACAGACATCCGAATGATACTATGTGGTTAAAGTGCTTCACACAGCTTAAGGACTCGGCTACCACCTTTGGAAAAAGAACCGAATGGGCACCGCCGATGACGTGGAAGGATATATTTGCATCAATGCGCGGCAAGTACTTTGTAACGAAGAACAAGGAGCTTTCCTTACAGCGCTCATCCAAATCCGTAAGATTTGTATATAAGTTCTATTACAAGCACATTAAGGGAAAAAAGCTTGCTTCTATGATTAGAAGGCTATTTAAGAAAAAGTAACGTTTTGTCTGCCTGTTCAAATCACTTGAGCAGGCAGATTTTTAAATATTATTTAAAGAGGTATAAAATGACAAAGGAATATGAAAAGCTTGGATTAATGCCCTATGGGGCGTTTCCCAATGAAAGGCAAATGGAATGGTATAAAAGGCAGGGATGCATATTTTTCCATTTTGGTATGAACACCTTTACAGACAAGGAATGGGGCGACGGAAGTGAGGACCCTGCCCTGTTTAACCCAACGGAGCTTGACGTGGAGCAATGGATAAGGGCTATTAAGGGGGCAGGCTTTACCTGTGCCATTCTTACAGCCAAGCATCATGACGGATTTTGCCTGTGGCAAACAAAATATACAAATCATTCCGTAAAAAGCTCTCCGTATAAAAACGGACAGGGCGACATAGTAAAGGAATTTACCGATGCCTGCCGCAAATACGGAGTAAAGGCAGGAATTTATCTTTCCCCTTGGGACAGACACGAAAAGAGCTGGGGCAAGGATGAATATAACGATTTTTACGTAGGACAGTTAAGAGAGCTTTTGACAGGTTACGGTGAAATCTGGGAGGTCTGGTGGGACGGCGCAGGAAGCACCGAGGCCGTTTACGACTGGGAAAGATGGGCGAAAACTGTAAAGGAGCTTCAACCAAATGCAGTAATTTTTGGCTCATTGGGGGCAACGCCTTGGGTGGATGTCCGTTGGGTAGGCAACGAAAAGGGTATTGCAGGCAAGCCCTGCTATGCAACTATTGACGCCCATTCCTTAGTTGTGGAAAACACAGCCGAATTAAACAGTGGGAAATTAGGTGGGGAAAGGTTTATTCCCGCCGAGGCAGACGTTTCTATCCGTCCGGGCTGGTTTTATCACAGCGAGCAGGACGATAAGGTAAGAAGCTCACAAAATCTTATGGAGCTTTGGTTTAATTCCATAGGCTCAAACGCAGGCTTTTTGCTTAATTTGCCGCCTGACAAGCGAGGCTTGATACACGAAAATGATGTAAAGTCACTTCTAAGCTTCAAAAAATGTCTTGACGGCTTATTGGACAGCAATTTAGCGCTTGACGGTGAATTTTGCGGGGAGAGTGTGGATAATTTTCCTCTTGACAACCTGATTAAGAAGAATAAGCTTTTTATTTCGAAGGAAAAAAGCTTTGATTTTGAGGTGAATTTACCTACAAAGAAAAAAATCAATACCTTAATGATTGGCGAGGGCATTGAGCTTGGACATAAGGTAACGAAAATTAAGGTAAGCGCCCTTGTAAACGGAATATGGCAACAGCTATTTACAAACGATATAATCGGCTATAAGCTGGCACAGCAATTTGATGAGGTTACAACCGACAAAATTAAAATAGAAATTAACGCGCTCGATACTCCGATTTTACGTGATTTTGGACTTTACTATTATGAAAAAAAGAGCCAAGAAACCCTTTATAAAGACAAAAAGAACCTTTTAAGCTCTAATCTATCATTGACGGAAATCAGCAAAAATGAGATAGATGTAAACTTGGGTGGAATAATTCCGTTTAACTTCATAACAGTTAAAAATGTGGGGGACGTGTCGTTTGATTTGCAAATTTTCAACGGAACAGCACTTGAAACCGTATGCCAAGGTGTCAGCAAAAATGGGGAAATTCAAATTAAGCTGAGCAATACCGTTGATTATGCCTATCGCTTCAAAATTGTGCTTGATAAGGACGTTAGGGAAAGTGCATCCCTTGAGGTTTACAACATATAAGACCTAAACAGCAACAAAACAGCTAACGTCAAATATTAATTAAATGTTAAATGTTTGAACGGGATATTGATGCTTGTTGACAAATGCAACATAAAATGCTATAATCTCCTTGTGATTATTAATCAATTATTAAAAAGATTAACTATTTGTTAAAGGAGAGCTTGTATGAGAGAATTGTTTTTTAAGCTGTTCGCCAAATCACATTTTAACACAGGAATAACAATAACACCTTTATCTGTTCCTCATATCGTATATATCTTATTAATTGGCGGCATTATTACAGGCCTTTATTTTGCTTTGAGAAAAAAGGATGTCTATGCTAAGAAAAAGGCAATGCGTGTCGTTGTTAATGTTCTTGTGCTGTCATACCTTTCCGACTTTTTCATACACGAATTTGTTTATGCAAGCTATGACGATTTAGGGAATTTAATAAGTGCGGGCGGACTTGACTTAGATAAGCTTCCGTTCCACCTTTGCACTGCCCTTTGTCCTGTTGTTGCATTTACTCAATACAATAAAAAGGGAAGAAAAATCCTCGAGCCCGTGTGCGTTTTAGCTATTCTTGCTCCGCTAATGTATATTGCGTATCCCGCAAGCATAGGAAACGGAGAGCCTTGGTGCTATCAGGCGGTACAAACAATGTTTTTCCACGGAACGCTTCTTGCTTGGGGGATGCTTAATGTGCTTCTTGGCATTACAGAGCTTAAAATCAAGCACTCTTGGAAGTGCGCTGTTGCATTAGTAGGAATAACCTTGTGGGCAAAGCTTGGAAATATTTTGTACGAGCACAACTGGTTTTTCTTGCAGGAGGATGCCTTGTACATCGGACTTGTGGAAAATTACGGTATGCCAAGCTGGCTTTTGATGATTATAAACCCGGTAGTTTTCTTCTTGGCTGTGCTTTTAGTGTACGGCGTTTACTATCTTGTAAACCGTATAAGAAATAAGCGAAATACAGTCATCAGCGATAAAGAACTTGCGTCGGTATAACTAAAGCATAATAAAAGAGCATATATACAGGGAATAAATCCTTGTTATATATGCTCATTTTTTATTCATTATTTTCTTTGGCTTCCTTGCGTGCCTTTCTGCGCTCAGCGCGTTCAGCCTGCTCAATTTTGTATAGCTCCTCTGTTGCAAAAAGAAGCTTCATTACAACATTTTTCTTCTCAGGGAAGCAAACAAAGGTGTCTGAGGATGTGGAAATTTGAATACAAGGCTCGGGACGAATGTAGCAGTAGTCAAATTCAATGTGAACTCCATACATTCCCGCAACAGGACGTGAAATAACATAATCCTCGTTATTGTATCTTCCGCTTATGGTAAAGCCGCTCTTTTCCTTGTGTGTAAGGGTTGCCTTACCCAAAGGAATAAATTTGCTTGTGTTAGGCAAGGAATAAACGCAAACGCTATCTTCAAAATAATAGCCCTGCTTTTCAATTTCCTCTTTAACCGTAGCTCTTTCCCACTCAAACCATTTCGGTGGAGAGTCAAATTCGGTTTCCCCTGTCAATGCTTTGATTTCGCCAAGAGTGGTAAGCTCCCATTCCTTGTGACAGGCGGGGCATATAAGCTTTTCTCCCTTGCTCGTCATTTCTTCCTTTAAGCAATGGGGACACTTATATAAAACGTGATGCAGCCCCTCTGCACGGTAAGGCGCGTCAATTATAATATTGTGCTCCTTTTGGTACTCGTACTCATTATAGGTAAGCTCGCGTCTTACAATTTCCATAATTTCCTCAGGGCTTTTTTCCAAAACGTCCTGCTCGGTTAAAATAAGCTTCATGGTTGAAAGCGTTTTAACCTTGCGCGCACGTCGCCAGCCCCAAGCAGGAGTGCGAAGATAGTTGCCTCTGTGTAAAAGTACAACAACAGGCTTTTGAAGCCTTTTTAGAAGCGCACCGTAGGAATCGGGAATAATAGCAGTTGTTCCTATGGGAGAATATCTTGCCTCGGGGTAGATGGAAAGAACCGATTTATGCTCATTTAAAATAGTTTCGCACTGCTTTAGCAAATAAGGGTCGGTTGTAAACTTTCTTTTTGGAACACAGCCGCAAAGCTCTAACAGCCAAGCGCGGCGATAGTGACCCTCAAGGGTAGCTATGTTGCTTACTCTTGCAGGGTAGGTAGCAAGTGAATTTACCTCAAAATCGGAAAAAGCGTGATGGTTGGAGAGAAGCACATATGGCGCCTTAACCCCTTCCATATTGATTTTTTCGATTTTGGTTTTGGATTTCATCAGAATAATACTTAAAATATGGATAAGCCATTTAAAGAACCATAGTTGCTTTACAGGCTTTTTGTCAAGGCGATGGAACTTTATTTTTCCACCGTAGTTAACTTTATTATATTCCATATTATTTTACCGTTCCGTCCGCATTAAATAGCGGTAGCTCGTGAAGATATGTAATATCCTCACGGCAGATAGCATCACCCTCTGCAAGAATACACATTCTGCCAACAATGTTACCGCCCGCCATATGAACAAGCTCCTCAATAGCTCTTAAGCTTTCACCTGTTGATATAACGTCGTCAACGATAACAATGCGCTTACCCTTCATAAGCTCCGCATCGTTTCCGTCAAGGTACAAGGTCTGTTCCTTGGCAGTCGTAATTGAGCGAACGGTAGCAGACATAATATTTCTCATATAAAGCTTGGGTCCCTTTCTTGCAAGCACGTATTTTTGATTGTTGTTAATACGCGCCATTTCGTGCACCAACGGAATACCCTTAGCCTCAGCAGTGATTAAGTAGTCATATTCAGGTGCTTTTTCAAGCAAGGCATTAGCGCAAGCGGTGGTAAGCTCAGGATCGCCGAATATAACAAATGCGCCAATATATAAATCGTCAGTAACTCTGCAAAGCGGCAAGGCTCTTTCTAAGCCTGCAATGTTCATCTTGTATGCCTTTCCCATAGTAAATCTCCTTTGGAAATAAGTATAATATTATTTTGTGATTTTCTCTTTTCCACCCATATATGGACGAAGCGCAACAGGAATATTAATGCTTCCGTCAGCGTTCATATTGTTTTCAAGGAAAGCAATAAGCATTCTTGGCGGAGCAACAACCGTATTATTAAGAGTGTGAGCAAAGTACTTTGAGTCCTTACCGTTAACTCTGATTCTTAAGCGTCTTGCCTGTGCATCACCAAGGTTAGAGCAGGAACCAACCTCAAAGTATTTCTTCTGTCTTGGAGACCAAGCCTCAACGTCAATGCTCTTAACCTTTAAGTCAGCCAAGTCACCGGAGCAGCACTCAAGAGTTCTTACGGGAATATCAAGAGTTCTGAACAAATCAACAGTATTCTGCCATAGCTTGTCAAACCAAACAGGGCTTTCCTCGGGCTTACAAACAACAATCATTTCCTGCTTTTCAAACTGGTGTATTCTGTAAACACCGCGCTCCTCGATACCGTGCGCGCCCTTTTCCTTACGGAAGCAAGGAGAATAAGAGGTCAAGGTGTACGGAAGCTCAGCCTCGGGAATAATTGTATCAATAAACTTACCAATCATAGAGTGCTCACTTGTACCGATTAGGTAAAGGTCCTCGCCCTCTATTTTGTACATCATAGCATCCATTTCGGCAAAGGACATAACACCTGTTACAACCTCGCTTCTTATCATAAACGGAGGAACACAGTAGGTAAAGCCACGGTCAATCATAAAGTCACGAGCATAGGAAATAATTGCAGAGTGAAGTCTTGCAATATCGCCCATTAAATAGTAAAATCCGTTACCTGCAACCTTTCTTGCACTGTCAAGGTCGAGTCCCTTAAGGTTTTCCATAATTTCCGCGTGATAAGGAATATCAAATTCGGGAACAACAGGCTCACCGTATTTCTGAACCTCAACGTTTTCGCTGTCATCACGGCCGATAGGAACGCTTGGGTCGATAATGTTAGGAATACGCATCATAATGTTTTTAATCTTTTCGCTGTATTCGTCCTCTAAAACCTCAAGCTCTGCCAAGCGCTGTGCCTGCGCGCTAACCTGTCTTTTAACCTCCTCAGCCTCATCGCGCTTGCCCTGTGCCATAAGCATACCAATCTGCTTTGAAAGCTTATTTCTGCCACCTCTTAAGGTGTCAGCCTCTTGCTTAAAGGAACGGTATTGAGCATCCAACTCAATTACCTCGTCAACAAGGGGAAGCTTTGCATCCTGAAACTTCTTTTTAATGTTTTCCTTTACAATTTCAGGATTTTCTCTTAAGAATTTTAAATCAATCATATTTTCCTCCAAATATTAAAAAAGCCCCTTGAAAAAATCAAGGGTGCAAAATTTACACGGTACCACCTTTAGCTTAACTCGCGGTTTGTAACGTAACCATACGTGGCGCTCTTAACACCCAACTCAGAAATGGAATAAGCAACCTTTGTCACAGCACTCCCACCAATGTGCCGCTCTCTGAAGATAAGTATTTGCTATTTTTTTCGTCTTAGTCATTTATAATATAATAACACTAATATTTGGTTTTGTCAAGTGGCATATTAAAAAAGTGAACAGCATATCTTGTACTAACAAACGAAAACAAGGAGAAAATGAAATGGCAGAATTAAATTTAGGCACAGAAAAAGAGGACCAAGGATTACAGGTCTTAACAACAGATTCGGTTGTAGCAAGTGATGTAAGCGAGGAGTTTTCCTTACCGGACTATGTATCGGAAATAAGAAAGCTGCTTTGCGTGCGTGCTCAGGTGCTGCCCGAGAGCAAGTTTATTTCCGACAGCGGTAACAGCTCAACCTTGGAATTTGGCGGAGTAGTTACATACCTTGTAATTTATACAGACGATGAGGGAAGCCTGTGCGCCCTACCCTTAACAAGCAATTATGAAGCAAGCACAAGCCTTGTGTCCCACCCTACCACAGTTATAATTAACACAACGGTTGACAGTGTAATGCCAAGAGTCAACGCACCGAGAAAAATCACAATAAAATCAAGATTGAAAAGCAGAGTAATGGGCTGGGAAGAAAGAGAGGAAAGAGAAAGAATAGAGGGCAAAAGCACAGCCGATGAAATGTTTATGGAAAGAAGTGTGGCTGAGGAAAAAACAGTGAGCATTAAACAAATAAGCATGCAAAATATTAAGGTAAGCGGCTCATTCGACACTCAGGGAGAAGCAAAGCTTGTGCCTGTATGGTGCGATGCAAAAATAACGGCGAGTGACGTTAAGGTACAAAACAATTCCGTTTCCGTAAGAGGCGAAATAGCAATAAGATGTATATGCAAGGGTCAGGAGGGAATGGTAACTCTTACTAAAACCGAGCCGCTTGCAGAGGAAATGGAGGCGCAGGGCGCAATGGCGGGAGATATGGCAAGAGTCAGCGGAAGGTGCGTAAGCCTTGCAATATCAAATGAGCAAAGCCAAGATAGTGAAAGGTTGTTTTACGATTTGACAAGCGAATTAGAGGGAGAGCTGATAAGAAATACAGATGTAGCTCTTACAAAGGACTGCTATTCCACAAGAAGCGAAACAGAGGAGCAATACAGAATAATCGACATTTATTCCTGCGCAAAAGCGCAAAATACATCCTTTACAATTAACGAGGGAGTAAAGAGAAAAGGTAACGAGATTAATGAAATAATCGACATAATATGCGACCCCGTGTGCGAAAAAGCCGAATTTAAGAACGGAAAAGCGTTGCTGAGCGGCAAGCTGAATTTAACCGTAATCGGCAAGAAGGAAAGCGATGAGGAGCTTGAATACCTGTCAGAAAGCTATGAAATTCCGTATAAATACGCCTGCGACGTTGGAAAGCACGAGGGCGATTTAATTGCAATGTGGGATGTATCTCTTGGCAACGTTAACGCAAGATACGAGGGGGAAAAGCTTCTTGTAAACGCAGAAATTTATCCTTCCTATGAAATCATCGAAAGACAAAAATGTCAAATCCTCGACTCACTTGTAATCAAAAAGGATAAGGAAATCAAAAAGGAGACATCCTGTGTGCGAGTTTACTTCCCCAAGGAAGGTGATACCCTTTGGGAAATAGCCAAAAAATACCACACCACAGTAGCAGCCCTAAAGGAGAAAAACAGCATAACCGAAGGCTCCTTAAATGGCGTCAAAAGCGTAATCGTTTAAAGCCTCGTCAACTATATCCACATAAAAATCCCTCATTCGTGACTACCCACGAATGAGGGGCTTTGCTTGTTATAGATAATTTACATTATTAAGCTACAAAGCTTTTTTGAAAAATCAGTCCTTATATCCGTTCAATGCCTTTTTGACGTATTTGCCGGTGTAGGATTTTTTGCACTTGGCAACCTCCTCGGGAGTGCCCTGTGCAACTATTGTTCCGCCACCGTCGCCGCCCTCAGGACCTAAGTCGATTATGTGGTCGGCGGTTTTAATAACGTCCAGGTTATGCTCAATAACTATAATAGAGTTTCCCGCATCAACAAGGCGCTGTAAAACTCCGATAAGCTTTTTAACGTCATCTGTG
>JAFTZI010000119.1 GCA_017461055.1 Clostridia bacterium
CAAATCTACCATATGTACCCTTAGATTTTTCGTAAGCCTCGTTTGGCTCCATGCCCTTCTTAATGAAGTCAGTCATCTTACCAAGAGAAACGAATTCATAACCGATAACCTGGTCGTTTTCATCAAGAGCCATTCTTGTGCAGTAGCCCTCTGTCATTTCAAGGTATCTAACACCCTTTGCCTTAGTGCCGTACATAGTACCAACCATTGAACGAGCACCCTTACCAAGGTCCTCCATACCTGCGCCGATTACAAGACCGCCCTCAGAGAAAGCAGACTGGGTTCTACCGTAAACGATCTGTAAGAAAAGCTCACGCATAGCTGTGTTAATAGCGTCGCAAACGAGGTCTGTGTTAAGAGCCTCTAAAAGAGTTTTACCAGGAAGAATTTCCGCTGCCATAGCTGCAGAGTGTGTCATACCTGAGCAACCGATTGTTTCAACAAGAGCCTCTTCAATAATACCGTCCTTAACATTCAAGGAAAGCTTACAAGCGCCCTGCTGCGGTGCACACCAACCAATACCGTGTGTGTAACCGGAAATGTCTGTGATTTGCTTAGCCTGTACCCACTTACCTTCTTCAGGAATTGGAGCCGGACCGTGATTTGGGCCCTTAGCTACGGAGCACATGCTTTCAACTTCGTGTGAATAAATCATATGATTATCTCCTTATATATAATTTTTCCCTTACATTATACAATATCTCGGCGATAAAATCAACATTTTTATTAAATTTTTTATTTTTTGCGACAATGCATATTTTTTGTCTTCATTTTAACAAATAATTGTTTACTTTTTATATATTATATGTTATAATGAATGTTGAAATTTTCAAGTCAAAGTGAGGAAGTACAATGCGTCTTGACAAGCTTTTATCTCAAATGGGCAAGGCTACCAGAAGCGAAAGCTCCAAGCTTGCACGCATGGGTAAAATTCTCATAAACGGTACTCCTGCCAAAAGGTCGGATGTACAGGTTGACCCTGATAAGGACGAAATTGTTTTGTGCGGTGTTAAGGTAACTTACAAGGAATTTACCTACATTATGTTAAATAAGCCCGAGGGCTATGTCAGCGCAACGGAGGACCCACACGAAAAGACGGTTTTGGACCTTGTTGACCCGCAGGACAGGCGAAAAAATCTTTTTCCCTGCGGACGTCTTGACAAAAACACCTTAGGACTTGTTATTTTAACAAATGACGGGGACAGCGCACACAGGCTGCTATCTCCCAAGCATCACGTTTCTAAGGTTTATAAATTTGAAACCAAGCTTCCTTTAACAAGCAAGGACGTTTTATCTCTTGAACAGGGCGTTGACATAGGCGGTTATTTTACAAAGCCCTGTAAAATCAAGCTTGAAACGGAAGCAAGCGGCAAAATAACCTTGACAGAGGGCAAATATCACCAAATCAAGCGTATGCTTGAGGCTGTGAATAATAAAATTACATATCTTGAACGAATTTCCTTTGGTAAAATCGACCTTGACCCTGCTTTGAAAAGGGGAGAGTGGCGATATCTTACCAAGGAAGAGGAAGAGTATTTCATAGATAAATCTATATAAAGGCAAAAAACACATTTGTGTGAAAGGAATACATTATGAAAAGGTACATCATCTCACCCGAGCTTAACTGGTACAGGGCAAATATGCACTGTCACACCACTGTTTCCGACGGATTTTACTCACCTGAGGAAATTAAGGAAGCATACAAAAATATGGGCTACTCAATTGTGGCATATACAGACCACGAGCTAATCCGTGAGCATAACGACTTGACCGACGACGAATTTTTGGCTATTACTTCAAGTGAGTTTTCCATTAATGATTCAAAGGCTTGCTTTGAAATTCCCGAAGGGCAGTATATGGACGGATGGAGATCCCAAAAGGTTGTTCACTTAGGTATTTACGCAAAGGACAAAAACAATGTTTTTCACCCTGCAACAAACGGTGATACCTTTAATCGGTGGAAGAGTCAGGGCAAGGACGTAGGTGAGGTGGAGTATGACGGATACACACGTGAATACACCTTGGAAAGCATAAACGAAACTATCAAAAGACTTAATGAAAAGGGCTTTTTAGTTTCCTTGAATCATCCAAACTGGTCGCTTAACGATATGGACGATTACCTTAATATTGAGGGTCTTTGGTCCCTTGAAATTCTCAACTACGCAACAGAGCGTATCTCGGGCGCTGAATATTGCCCGTACATATACGACCATATGGTAAGAAAGGGCAAGCACAACCTTTTCTGTAATATGGGTGACGACAACCACAACCGTGGCGGCAGCTACGACCATTCATTTGGCGGCTCAACCATTATAGGCGCTTCCGAGCTTGAATACGGAAAAATTATGGAAGCTCTTGAAAACGGTAATTTCTACTGTGCAAGCGGTAAAAATCCGCCAAAAATCAACGTGCTTTATGTTGAAGATAACATAATTAAAATTGACTGTTCCCCTGCAACAGACATATTTGTAACGGGTATGGGCAGAAACTTCCGTTATTGCTCAACAGAGGGAAAAGAGGTTACACACGCAGAATTTCCCCTTGACAGACAGGACGTTATGTTCCGTGTAACTGTGCGTGATAAGTATGGCAACAACGCCCACACACACTACTACCGAGTTGATGATTTTTTAACTAAGTGACATAAGGATGAAAAAATATATTATTTCACCGAAGCTTAATTGGTACAGAGCCAATCTGCATTGTCACACTACCGTTTCCGACGGTCACTTTTCGCCTGAGGAAATAAAGAATGTATATAAGGAAATGGGCTACTCCGTTGTTGCGTACAGCGACCACGAGCTTATTCGTGACCATTCGGATTTAAGTGACAATGAATTTTTGGCTATTACGTCAAGTGAGTTTTCTATTGATGACGACAAGGCTTCATTCAGTTTGCCAAGCGGTGAGGAAACAGAGGAATGGTTTGCGCGCAAGGTAATTCACTTAGGCGTCTACTCCAAGGACCCGCACGGAATTTTCCACCCTGCAACGGACAATACTCTCTTTGACCGTTGGTGGCGAGCCCAAGGGCGAGATATCGGAGAGATAGCTTGCGATGATTACCACAGAGAATATACTGTTGATAGCATAAATGAAATGGTAAGAAGGCTTAACGAAAAGGGCTTTTTGGTTTCTCTTAATCATCCAAATTGGTCGCTTAACGATATGAACGATTACCTTAATATTAAAGGGCTTTGGTCCCTTGAAATTTTAAATTATGCAACGGACAAGGCAACGGGCGCGGAATACTGCCCGTACATATACGACCATATGGTGCGTATGGGAAATTACAGCCTTTGCTGCCATATGGGTGACGATAACCACAACACTGACGGTAGTCTTGAGGACTCCTTTGGCGGCTCTACCTTTATTGGCGCTTCCGAGCTTGAATACGGAAAAATTATGGAGGCTCTTGAAAACGGTAATTTCTACTGCGCAAGCGGTAAAAATCCTCCAACTATCAATGAGCTTTATGTTGAAGATAACATAATTAAAATTGACTGCTCCCCTGCAACCGATATTATAATTACGGGCTTAGGCAGAAATTACTGTCACCAGCCGACACAGGGTAAGGAAATAACTCACGCAGAGTTTAAGCTGGAGCAAAAGGACATTATGTTTCGCGTAACTGTGCGTGACAAATTCGGCAACACTGCCCACACGCGCTACTACCGAGTTGATGATTTTATAACTAAGGAGTAACAATATGAAAAAGTACATTATTTCACCCGAATTAAATTGGTACAGGGCAAATTTCCATTGCCATACCATTCACTCCGACGGAGCTTATACGCCCGAAAAGGTTAAGGAGGTTTACAAAAATCACGGTTATTCAATCGTTGCTTACACAGACCACGATGTTTTGCTTGACCATTCCGACTTAAACGACGAGGGCTTTTTGGCTCTTACAAGCAGCGAATATGCTGTAAATGAGGCAACGCCTAAATTCCCTAAGATATTTGATACGGAAACTAATGAATGGGTACGTAAAAAATGCGTTCACTTAAACATTTTTTCAAAAGACCCGCACAACACCGTTATGCCTGCTACCAATGTAGAGCAGCACTGGATTTTAAAAAGCCGTTATCCGGACACTAAGTGCGACGGTTATATTCGTGAATACTCCAAGGAAGGCATTAACGAAATTATTAAAAAATGCAATGATGCAGGCTTCTTGGTTCAGCTCAACCACCCATATTGGTCACTCAACGAGCGCGAGGACTATATAAATATGGAAGGTCTTTGGGGACTTGAAATATTAAACTATGCAACAGAGCTTGAAACGGGAAGCGAATACTGTCCTTATATATATGATGATATGTTAAGAAACGGTATGTTCAACCTTGTTTGTACAATGGGAGATGACAACCACAACCATGGGGACAGTGTAAGAGAGTCTTTTGGCGGCTCTACCTTCATCGGTGCTAAGGAATTAAAGTACGACCAAATTATTGAGGCTATGGAAAAGGGTAATATTTTCTGCGCAAGCGGAAGAGATAATCCACCACTGTTCAAGTCTCTTTATGTTGAAGACAACATTATAAAAATTGACTGCACACCCGTTACAAATGTTAACATTAACGGTTACGGAAGATGCGACAGACACATCACAGCGCCTGCGGGCGAAACAATTACTCACGCAGAATTTCCACTACGTGAAAGCGATGTTTACTTCAGAGTTTCCCTTCGCGACGAGTTTGGTAACAACGCGCACACCCACACATATTTTGTAAAAGATTTTATTGAAAAAGCAGAGGCATAAAAAATGAACATTATTGAAACACTTGCAAAGGAATTTGAATTAAAGGTAGGTCAGGTTGAAGCAACCGTTGGACTCATTGATGACGGAAACACTATTCCGTTTATCGCACGTTACAGAAAAGAGGTTACAGGCTCACTTGACGACACTGTACTCCGTAATCTTGACGAAAGATTAAAGTATCTCCGCAACCTTGAAACAAGAAAAGAGGAGGTTCGTTCCTTAATTGAGGGTCAGGGTAAGCTGACAGATGAAATCGTTGAGGCGCTTAACAAGGCGCAGATTTTAACTGAGGTTGAGGACATTTACCGTCCATACAAGCCGAAAAGAGCCACAAGAGCTTCTATTGCAAGGGAAAAGGGACTTGAGCCCCTTGCACAGCTCCTAATGGAGCAAAGAGATTCCTATGAAAAGGACATTATGGAAATTGCTTCAGAATATATTACCACTGAAAACGAGGGCCCCAAAAAGCACGTTAAAACTGCCGAGGATGCCTTAAACGGTGCAAAGGACATTATTGCTGAGGACATTTCCGACAATGCTGATTTCAGAAAGAGTATTCGTGCTCTTACACATAATCACGGAACAGTTGTTTCCAAGCAGGCTAAGGATGAGGATTCTGTTTACAGCTCCTACTATGATTACAGTGAGAGTGTAAGAAAAATTCCTTCCCACCGTGTTCTTGCAATTAACAGAGGTGAAAAGGAAGAGTTTTTAAAGGTAAGCGTAACTGTTGATAGCGAAATTATTCTTAATTACCTATTCAGCAAAATCATCACAAACACAAACAGTCCTGCAAAGGAGCATATTGCCGCAGCTATTGTTGACAGCTATGACAGATTAATTCAGCCATCTGTTGAAAGAGAAATTCGTACTGCTTTATTTGATGAAGCAAGCGAGGGCGCAATCAAGCTATTCTCCGACAACCTAAAGCACCTTTTGATGCAAGCGCCTTTAAAGGGCAAGACAGTTCTTGGCTATGACCCCGGCTACCGTACAGGCTGTAAGCTTGCAGTTGTTGACAAGACAGGTAAGGTAATTGACACAGCGGTTATTTACCCAACAAAGCCAAGAGAGGACATTGAGGGCTCTACCAATAAGGTAACTGCTCTTATTACAAAATATGACGTTGATGTTGTTGCTATCGGTAACGGTACAGCCTCTAAGGAAAGCGAAATATTTATTGCAGGTGTTTTAAAATCTCTTAACAGTGACAAAAAGTACATTATGGTAAGTGAGGCGGGTGCTTCCGTTTACTCCGCTTCCAAGCTCGGTGCAGAGGAGTTCCCTGACTTTGACGTAACACAGCGTTCAGCGGTTTCAATTGCAAGACGCTTACAGGACCCACTTGCAGAGCTTGTTAAAATCGATCCTAAATCAATCGGTGTCGGACAGTATCAGCACGATATGAAGCAGGCTCGTCTTGACGAGGCCTTGGGCGGTGTTGTTGAAGACTGTGTAAACAGAATTGGTGTTGATATCAATACAGCCTCTTATTCTCTTCTCTCCTACATTTCCGGTATTAATCTTACAAGCGCTAAAAACATCGTTAAATACCGTGAGGCAAACGGAGAGTTTACCAAGCGTGAGCAGCTTTTGAATGTTCCTAAAATCGGCGCTAAGGCTTATCAGCAGTGCGCAGGCTTCCTTCGTGTTCCCGATTCCAATGAAATTCTTGACAATACAGGCGTTCACCCTGAATCATACGAGGCTGCAAAGAAGCTTTTGGCTAAATTCGATTACACTCTTGAAAGCGTTGGCAGCGGTCTTTCCGATATAAGAGCAAAATGCACTAAATATGGCACAAAGAAGCTTGCCGAGGAGCTTGAAATCGGTGAGCCTACCTTGCTTGACATTATCGGAGAGCTTGAAAAGCCTGGCCGTGACGTGCGTGACTCCTTGCCTTTGCCTATTCTCCGTGATGACGTTTTGGGCATGGAGGACTTAAAGGAAGGAATGATTATGACAGGTACTGTTCGTAACGTTATTGACTTTGGCGCATTTATTGACATTGGCGTGCATCAGGACGGACTTGTACACGTATCTGAAATTTCCGAGAAGTTTATTAAGCATCCAAGCGAGGCTTTAAGCGTTGGAGATATTGTAACCGTTAAAATCAAGGGCGTTGACGTAGGCAAAAAACGTATCAGCTTGACTATGAAGCTCTAATTAGTTTACAATTTTGACACATTGGCATTTTTGCCCAATTTCGCAGTCCTTATTTGTACAAGTTGCACAAATAAGGACTGTAAATTTTGTATAAAAAAACTATTTAATTTTCAAAATGTTTCTGTTATAATATAGATATAATAAAATAACTGTATTGCGGCTATTTTCAAAAATAGGCATTTTTATTGCTTATTTGTCAATTTGAACGCAAAATCTACATAATTAGCCCATAGGGGCGGGGAGAAAAAAATGGCAAGTTTATCACTTAAGCACATCTACAAGAAATATCCCGGCGGTGTTACTGCTGTATCCGATTTCTGTCTTGAAATCGAGGATAAGGAATTTATTATTTTCGTTGGTCCTTCAGGATGCGGTAAGTCAACTACTCTTCGTATGATCGCCGGTCTTGAAGAAATTACTGAGGGTGAATTTTATATCGGCGACAAGCTTATGAACGATATTGCACCTAAGGACAGAGATATTGCCATGGTTTTCCAGAACTATGCTCTTTATCCTCATATGACCGTTTATGAAAATATGGCATTCGGTCTTAAATTGAGAAAGACTCCAAAGGAAGAAATCAAGAGACGTGTTGAGGAGGCTGCTGAAATCCTCGGTATTACTCACTTGCTTGATAGAAAGCCAAAGGCTATGTCCGGTGGTCAGAAGCAGCGTGTTGCCTTAGGTCGTGCTATCGTTAGAAATCCTAAGGTATTCTTGCTTGACGAGCCTCTTTCAAACCTTGACGCTAAGCTCCGTGCAACTATGAGA
>JAFTZI010000120.1 GCA_017461055.1 Clostridia bacterium
ATATTCTGTAGTTTCGCCATTTGTCACTGCAACATAAGCTCCCATTGCAAGCTTTGTGTCCTTTTGTGTGTCTGTAAAGCCGATTACCTTAAGATCAAATGCAACAAAGCTATAATTTGTTATTTCAGCGCTGATTACACCGTCTGCTGCTTCTCCGTTTCCGCCAAAAACATCATTTGTACCAAGCTTGTCCTTTAATACAGCAAATACACCGTATTTTAAGGTCTTGCCGGTTGCCTCGTATTCTGCAATTGCCGCATTATTTACCGTAAAGCCTATTGCAATTCCGTCCGCACCGTATTCGGGTGCCGAATAACCGCTACAATTAAAGAGCGCCTCTGCGTCCTCAAGCTTTTCATAATAGGTGCAGCCCTCACTCTGACACTTGTTTGCGATAATACCTGCATTCATAAATCCGTTTTCGTATATTGCGTCAAGCTTAAGTGTGTGATCGGATCCGCTTGTACAGTAGCTTTTGCCACACACTGTGCATACGCCCGCCACATAATTATGCTTACCCGTTGCCTCAAGAACCGTTGTAATTTCCTTATCGCAAACGATACATAAAACAGCTTCATAACCGTCCTTTGCGCAGGTGTTTGCTTCGTATGTGTGTGCACCGTAGTGTGTATGGTTATCATAGTCAAAGCCGTTTTCACTATCGTTAACCATATCCTCTGTATAAGCGCTACCGTTGGTATTTGTAATGTAAATATACTCAACACCCGTTACATTACCGTTAGTACCGGCGCCTGTGCCCTTACAGAACACTGCTCTTATAGCCTGAGGAACGCTTGTCAGGGAGCTTCCCGATGGCTTAATGTAAAATCCGTTTGAGTTATATTGGTCGCGTGAGTTTTTCGCAAAATAAACAGTTACCTCTTCAGCGTGCTTTTGGTGACCGTTTCCGTTAAGATAAACAACACCTGTTACCTCGCCTAAGAATATAAGGTCAAGCTTTTTACCGCTTGGACCGCCTGCAACCTTGGAGTCCTGGAATGGCTCATTTTTTAGTTGCTGTACACCTACAGGGAAAATATAAGTGTCGAGCAGGTTGTCATTGTAAGCAAAAAATCTTTGTCCTACATAGGTTAGACTTGATGGAAGATACGGGCTTGCAAGATAGCCGCTTCCAATGCTTTCAAAAGCGTAATCATCTATCTTTTCCACAGTATCGGGAAGTGTGATTTTTTTAATATTCGTGCTATTTTGAAACGCACCGTTTGCAATTGTCTTTAGCTTTGTTTTCGACAGGTCGATGTCACCGCTGATTGCACATTTAGTAAAGCCATCTATTGATTGAAGCTCTGTTAAATTTTCAAACTGAACGTATTGAACAGTAGAGCTTGAAAAAGTTCCGCTTGGTACAGCTGTAATTCCGTTTCCTGCCTCAATGTAAACATTTTTCAGGCTTTTTGCGGAATTAAAGGCACTTTCCAAGGAAGTAACCGAGCTTGGAATGTAAACATCTGTTACGTTAATTTCATAGCACTGAGCATTATTCTTGTTGCCGAATACACCGTTATTACGAACAGCGGTCAAGGTATTTGGAAATTCCACATAGCGAACAGCACCCTTTTCGTAGGTTTTGCCCGACATGGCATTTACGTAAGCATATTCAACCTCGCTGATTGCAACATAGGTGGAGCTACTGCCGGATGGCTCAATTATGTACCAAGTGGGGTACGCTGTTAATGTTCCGTCTGTTGCCATCAAAATTACGTATGCTCCGTTATCAATAAATCTTTCCTGAACACTTGAATTATTGCCAAGAGCAGTTGCTACACTCTGTGCGGTGGCATCCTCATACTTCACAACGGGAACATCGTGTGTAACTCCATTAATATCAGTGTAGGAAATGCTTGTTCTGTCCTCTGCATAAACGGTCAATGCAAATACACATACAAGCATAGCAATTAATGTAAGCGCTAAAAGAATTTTTTTCATAACACTTTACTCTCCATGTATATAATATATTTTAAGTATAACACAGTTAAATTCTATTTTCAATATATTTTTGCAATTTGTAACCTGTCGCTTTTGCTTTAGCAAACGGGTTGTCGAGGACGTCAACCCCTACAAATTTGTGTTTGTTACTTATCACTTTTGCTTCAGCAAAAATTTCACGTTGCGTAAGCAACATTTCACTCGACCTTGGTCGAATTTCACCGAGACAAGGTCTCGATTTCATTGCAAGGCAACCTTGTGTTGACTTGCAAAAAAGGCTACCTGTGTGTCGAAATATCGACACTGGGTAGCCTATTTTTATTATATTGGTAAATTAGTCAACCAACTTGATGAGCGCCATTTCAGCAGCGTCACCACGTCTTGGACCAAGCTTATACACTTGTGTATAACCACCTACACGATCAGCGTACTTTGGTGCGATTTCGTCGAAGAGCTTCTTTACTACATCTTCCTTTGTGATGTATGCAAGAGCTTCTCTACGAGAAGCAAGTGTATTCTTCTTACCGAGTGTTATCATTTTATCAGCAACACAACGAAGCTCCTTAGCTCTTGATAGGGTTGTTTCGATTGCGCCCTTTTCAAGAAGCAAGGTTACCATGCCTCTAAGCATAGCTGTTCTATGCTCAGTTGTTCTGCCGAGTTTTCTTGTTCCTGGCATTGATTTATCCTCCTTCGCCGATTTTCAGTTGTGGACCGTGTCCACATTCATCTCCTTAATCCTCTTCCTTTTTAAGTGCAAGGTCAAGGGATGCAAGCTTGTTTATTACTTCATCGAGGGATTTCTTACCGAGGTTCTTAACCTTAATCATATCCTCTTCTGTACGGTTGATAAGGTCCTCAACGGTATCTATGCCTGCGCGCTTCAAGCAGTTGAAGCTTCTTACAGACAAGTCAAGCTCCTCAATGGTCATCTCAAGATATTTTTCTTTCTTTGTTTCCTCACGCTCAACCATGGTTTCAGCGTTTCTTGCCTCGTCTGAGAGATTTACAAACAAGGTGAAATGATCGTTGAGTATCTTGGCTGCAAGTGAAATTGCATCTGTTGCCCTAATGGTGCCGTTTGTCTCTAATTCTACTGTCAATTTATCATAATCGGCAATGCTTCCTACTCGTGTATTCTCTACTGTTGGGCTAACATTGTACACAGGTGTGTAGATTGAGTCGGTAAAGATAGTACCAATCGGAACAGGCACGCCACTCTTAATATGGTCGTTCTTGTTCTTTTCCTGTGATACGTATCCGCGTCCGCGCTCAAATGTGAGCTCCATGTAGAAACGAGCGCCCTCGCCAAGAGTAGCTATGTGAAGATCAGGGTTGAATATCTCAAGGTCAGCGTCAGGACTGATATCGCCTGCTGTTACCTCGCATGGTCCCTTCTTGTCGATTACTGCTGTTTTAACAGTTTCACCGCCATGAAGCTTTGCAACAATGCCCTTAACGTTAAGTACGATTTCTGTAATATCCTCTGTTACGCCCTCAAGGCTTGACATTTCGTGTAAAATGCCATCAATTCTAATAGAAGATACTGCATAACCCGGAAGAGAGCTTAAAAGCACTCTTCTTAAGGAGTTGCCAAGTGTTGTACCGAAGCCTCTTTCAAGAGGTTCGATGACAAACTTACCCTTTTTTCCGTCTTCGCTTTCGCCTACTATTGTAATATTAGGCTTTTCTATTTCTATCATCATATTAAGTAATAACCCTCCTAAAATTCAATTTATGCAATTAGTTGGAATTCCCATATGGGAAATGTTTTGTTACACGTCATTGATGTCAGCCGTCTACTTGATTTCGGTGTAGCCTCCGTTATAATACGGAGGTTTACAGCCGACAAAGAGTTATTATTTAGAGTAAAGCTCGATAATGAGCTGTTCGTTGAATTCAAAGTCGATATCGTCACGCTCCGGCATTGCAATAACCTTTGCAACTCCTGCGTTCTTATCGATATCAAGCCACTTTGGAGCAATATGGTCGCCCATAGCCTCAACAAGGCCCTTGATTTTTGTAGAGTCTGTTTCCTTAACAGCGATAACGTCACCAACCTTAACAAGGATTGATGGGATGTTAGCCTTGTGGCCATTCAATGTGAAGTGACCGTGAAGCACTAATTGACGAGCTTCCTTGTGGCTGTTAGCAAGTCCCATTCTGAATACAACGTTATCAAGTCTTCTCTCAAGAAGACGAAGGAGGTTTTCACCTGCGATACCGTCTTGGTTATCAGCCTTTACATAGTAGTTCTTGAACTGCTTCTCAAGAACGCCATAATATCTTTTTGCCTTCTGCTTTTCACGAAGCTGCATACCGTACTCAGTAAGCTTCTTCTTTGCAGCACCGTGCTGTCCAGGAGCTGCTGTTCTTCTATTGAATGCGCACTTGTCGCTCAAGCAACGCTCACCCTTGAGGTAAAGCTTTGTGCCTTCTCTACGACAAAGCTTGCATGAAGGTCCTGTATATCTTGCCATCTTTCGTTCCTCCTATTAAAATTAAACGCGTCTGCGCTTTGGTGGTCTGCAACCGTTGTGAGGAATAGGAGTTACATCCTTAATCATTGTAACTGCAAGGCCTGCTGTTGAAAGCGCGCGAATTGCAGATTCACGTCCCTGACCAGGTCCCTTTACGTATACTTCAACAGTTTTCATACCGTGTTCCATAGCTGCCTTTGCAGCTGCTTCAGCAGCCATCTGTGCAGCAAATGGTGTGGACTTTCTTGAGCCCTTATAACCGAGTTCACCGGCAGATGCCCATGATACAGCGTTGCCAGCTACATCAGTAATAGTAACGATTGTGTTATTAAATGTTGAGCAGATGTGTGCAGCGCCTTTTTCAATATTTTTGCGCTCGCGACGTTTCTTAACAACTTTCTTTTCGTTTGCCATCTCGCTAAACTCCTTATTTCTTCTTGTTTGCTATCGTCTTTGCAGGACCCTTACGAGTTCTTGCATTGGTCTTTGTTCTTTGTCCTCTTACTGGAAGACCTTTTCTATGTCTGGTACCACGGTAGCAGTTGATTTCTACCAGACGCTTGATGTTAAGAGCTACTTCTCTTCTGAGTTCACCCTCAACGTGATAATTTGTTTCGATTTCATCACGAAGCTTCGCGATTTCATCCTCTGTCAAATCTTTTGCGCGTGTGTCAGGGTTGATTCCTGTCTTAGCAAGAATGTCCTGTGCGCTCTTTAATCCAATACCGTAAATATATGTTAAAGCAATTTCAACACGTTTTGCGTTTGGAATGTCAACACCAGCTATACGAGCCATTAGTTTTCACCTCTTAAATAAATTGGTTTGGTTTGAATTAGCCCTGTCTCTGTTTGTGCTTAGGATTTTCACAGATAACCATTATAGTACCTTTTCTCTTAATTACCTTGCACTTGTCACAGATTTTCTTTACTGAAGGCTTTACTTTCATTATGAAACCACCTTTCTTATTTTGCGCGCCATGTGATACGTCCCTTGGACAGGTCATATACTGACACTTCCACCGTTACCTTATCACCGGGCAATATTCTAATATAATTGAGTCTTAATTTACCTGAAATATGAGCTGTTATTATGTGCCCATTCGGTAATTGTACCTTGAAGGTTGCATTTGGAAGCGCTTCCGTAACTACACCCTCAAATTCTACTACATTTTCTTTTCCCATATATTCCTCTCATTATCTCTGCGGTTTAATTTATGCTTCAGCGCCGGAAACGAGTAACGTTGCGTTTCCTTGCGTTATACTTACCCTACCAAAATTCAGCCGCGTTGGTGGGCGTAAATTTTATCAAGTCAGTCAACCTTTGTTAAAAGAATGACTCCGTTTTCGGTAATAGCCACGCTATGCTCATAGTGAGCTGATAGCTTTCCGTCGGCTGTTACAACTCCCCAGCCATCGTTTAACATTCTTACCTGATGTGTTCCCATATTTATCATAGGCTCAATTGCAAGGGTCATACCGGGATAGATTCTTACGCCTCTTCCCTGTGTACCGAAGTTTGGTACGTTTGGCTCCTCGTGAAGCTCACGACCGACACCGTGGCCTACAAATTCTCTTACCACGGAATAGCCATTTGACTCTGCGTGGCTTTGAATTGCATACCCTAAATCGCCTAAGCGTGGGGTTGGAGTTTTTTCAATGGCTTCAATGCCCTTGAAAAAGCTTTCTCTTGTTACATCAATAAGCCTTTTGGCTTCATCGGATATTTCACCGACTCCGAAGGTGGCTGCGCTGTCGCCTGTGAAGCCCTTATAAAAGGCACCCACATCTATTTTGACAATGTCGCCATTTTTAAGCACTCTTTTTGTTGAAGGAATACCGTGTATTACCTCATCGTTTATGCTTATACAAGCGCTGCCCGGAAAACCGCCGTATCCAAGAAATGTTGGCTTAGCGCCACATTTCTTGATATACAAACGAATTTTATCGTCAATTTCTTTGGTTGTGATTCCTTCCTTAATCATTTCCTTTGCAACGAGTAATGCTTCGCCTGTAATTCTACCTGCGATTTTCATTATCTCAATTTGCTCGGGAGTTTTCAACTGAATCATAACTTATTTCACTGTATTCTCAATTGCTGAAAGTGTAAGAGCGGTTGTATCTTCAACCTTTTCCTGACCCTCAACTAATACAAGAACACCCTTTTTACCGTAGAAATCCTTAAGAGGCTCTGTTTGGTCGTGGTAAACTACAAGTCTACTCTTTACAACCTCCGGAGCATCATCCTTACGAATGGAAAGCTCTTCGCCGCATTTGTCGCAGGTCTTTCCGTCCTTGGAAGGATTATATAAGGTGTGATAAGATGCGCCGCACTTTGCGCAGACACGTCTGCCACTCATGCGCTCAACAATTTTTTCATCCTCAACCTCGATGCTGACAACACAGTTGATATTAACACCCATCTTGTCAAGCGCCTCTGCCTGAGGAACGGTTCTTGGGAAGCCGTCAAGGATAAAGCCGTTTTGGCAATCCTCCTTGGCAAGTCTTTCACCAATGATACCTATAACAACCTCATCCGGAACAAGGGCGCCCTTTTCTGTGTAGGTCTTTGCCGCAAGTCCCATTTCGGTGCCATTTTTAATAGCTTCTCTAATCATTACACCTGTTGAAATAGTAGGAATACCGTACTTTTCAGCTACGATGTCTGACTGAGTTCCCTTGCCTGCACCGGGTGCACCAAGGAATATGAGCTTAAGATTCTTTGTCATATTAAACTCCTTAATCAAGGAAGCCCTTGTAGTGACGCATTGTCATCTGAGCTTCAAGCTCTCTTATAGTTTCAAGAACAACACCTACAACGATTATGATGGATGTTCCTCCGTATACAAAGTCGGAAATTACACTGTAAGCAAAGCCTACGTTGCCTGTCCACTGTGTAAGCAAGCTGAGAATCAGCTGGAAGAGTGGCGGCAATACTGCAATTACTGATAAGCAAAGAGCGCCGATGAAGGTAATCTTTGAAAGAACTCTCTTAATAAAGGTTGAGGTTGGCTTACCGGGACGAATACCCGGGATGGAGCCACCGTTTTGCTGAAGATTGCCTGCAACCTCAACAGGATTGAAGGAGATTGCTACATAGAAATATGCAAATGCAAGAATCAGCACGAATGTCATTAGTACAAAGAACCAAGATGATGTATTGGAGAAGAATGCGTCTACCTTACCCCAGAAGCTTTCTGCATCGGTTTCGATGAAGCCGAATACCATACCCGGAAGTGTTAAGATAGAGTTAGCAAAGATGATAGGCATAACACCTGTCATATTAAGCTTAATTGGAAGGTTGGTATTTCTACCGCCGTACATTTTTCTACCAACAACCTTCTTAGCATACTGAACAGGAATTCTACGCTCACTATCGGTAAAGAATATAATGAACCAGATAAGAGCAAGCATACCTATCAAGCTAAGCGGAACAACGATTAATGAAACAACGAATACGCCTGTTTCCATTTCTGCTGTTGTTCTGTAAATTGCAATGATGTTGGACACTACTGATGTGAAGCGAGCAACAATATTTGCAAAAAGTATAATGGATACACCGTTACCGATACCCTTTTCGTTGATCTTTTCTGCAAGCCACATAACAAGTGATGAGCCAGCGCAGTAGCAGGCGATGATTACAACGGCATAATACCATTTGTCAAAGCCCTCTGCAAGACCAACAGCCTGATATCTGATATAGAAGTAATATCCGATTGCTGTAATAAGTGAAATACCTACAGTTACATATCTTGTAATTGCGTCAATCTTCTTCTTACCCTCGTCGCCTTGCTTAGCAAGTCTTTCAAGAGCAGGAATTGCAACTGTTAAAAGCTGAATTACAATAGATGCTGTAATGTATGGGGATACACCGAGTGCGAACAGTGATGCGTTAGCAAGCGCGCCACCTGACAAGGTGTTCAAAAAATTAAGAACACTGTTGTTTGTGCCCATAAGCACGTTCTGTAATGAGTTACCCTGCAATGCGTTTGCAACAGCGCTTGCGTTTACGAAAGGTACTGTAATTGCAGCACCGATTCTGTAAAGCAAAATAATCATTATAGTGAACAAAATCTTGTTCTTTAATTCTGTAACTTTCCAAGCGTTAGCTAAGGTTTTAAACATAATTATTTCACCTCAGCTTTTCCGCCTGCAGCCTCGATTTTCTCCTTAGCAGTAGCTGAGAAAACCTTTGCTTCAACGGTGAGCTTCTTTGTGAGTTCTCCGTTTCCAAGCACCTTAAGTCCATCGAGTTCCTTATTAAGCAAACCTGCATTAATAAGAGCTTCGAGATTTACAGTCGCGCCATCTTCAAATTTGTTAAGATCGCTTACGTTGATTGTAGCGTAAACTGTAGCAAATTTATTGTTGAATCCTCTTTTAGGAAGTTTTCTGTAAAGTGGGAGCTGACCACCCTCGAAACCAGGTCTTACACCGCCGCCTGAACGTGCGTTTTGACCCTTATGACCCTTACCGGCTGTTTTACCGTTACCAGAGCCTGGACCTCTACCTTTGCGCCATACTGCCTTTGTTGAACCGGCAGCTGGAGATAGTTCATGGAGCTTCATATTTAATCCTCCTTGTTGAAATTGATTTTTTTAAAGGGATTGATTGTTTTCAATCAATTTCTGCCTTTTGGCAGTTAAATTCAAGATTATACGTTTTCTACCTTTACAAGGTGAGAGATAACCCTTATCTTGCCTGCCAAAACCTGATCGTTCTTTAAAACGATGCTGTTACCAATCTTGGTAAGGCCAAGAGATTTTGCTGTTGCTATCTGGTTAGGCTTGCAAGCGATTAGGCTCTTAATAAGTGTAACTTTTACATTTTCCATCTTATTTATCCTCCTTAACCGATAACCTTACTTGTGTCTATGCCACGTGTATTAGCAACTTCTTCAATAGAACGGAGCTCCTTTAAGCCCTCAAATGTTGCCTTAACAACGTTTGTCTTGTTGTTGGAACGAAGGCTCTTAGCTCTGATATTCTTAATACCTGCAAGCTCAAGAACTGCACGAACAGTCTGACCTGCAATGATACCTGTACCGAGCGCAGCGGGCTTCAAAAGAACAGAGCCTGCGCCAAACTTGCCAAGTACCTCGTGTGGAATTGTTGTATCCTTAATTGGAACATAAATCATGTTCTTCTTTGCATCCTCGATACCCTTACGGATTGCGTCAGGAACCTCGGCTGCCTTTCCAAGACCGTAGCCTACATGTCCTTCACCGTCACCTACAACCATAAGTGCTGTGAAACGGGCAATACGACCACCCTTAACTGTCTTAGAAACACGGTTAAGTGCTACCATCTTCTCAGGAAGAAGATTGAGTGTAGCTGCGTCAATTTTTTGCGCCATTTTATTTTCTCCTTAATATGTTTAATTAACTTAAACAGTGTACAAACCAGAAATCTTATCTTTGGGGTCGAGAATTAGAACTTAAGTCCGCCTTCTCTTGCGCCCTCTGCAAGCTCTGATACACGTCCGTGATATACATAACCGCCACGGTCAAATACAACTGTGTCGATTCCCTTTGCCAATGCTTTTTCTGCGATAGCGAGACCAACCTTCTTAGCTGCCTCCTTGTTGCTACCGATACCCTCAAATCCGGACTCCATTGTAGAAGCGGAAACGAGTGTTACGCCTGCCACGTCATCGATGATCTGGCAAGAAATGTTTTTGTTTGAACGATAAACGCAAAGACGTGGACGCTCTGCTGTTCCGGAAATCTTTCCACGAACTCTTGTGTGTCTCTTAAGACGCTGTGCGTTGCTATCTTTTCTTGATACCATTTGTGTCGTCTCCTTTCATTATTTGCCGGTTTTTCCGGATTTACGGCGAATCTTTTCGCCTTCATACTTAATACCCTTACCCTTATATGGTTCAGGAGCTCTTCTTGAACGGATAAACGCAGAAATTTCACCAACAACCTGCTTGTTAATACCCTTAACGATAATTGTATTTGCATCAGGTGTTTCAAATGTGATTCCTTCAGGAGCGTCTACGATTACAGGATGTGAGTAACCAAGAGTTAAATTAAGGCTCTTGCCCTGCATTGCAACTCTGTAGCCTACACCGTTAACCTCAAGCTTCTTTGAGTAGCCTTCAGTTACGCCTACTACCATATTGTTGATAAGTGTTCTTGTAAGACCGTGAAGCGCACGATCCTCTTTTTCATCAGATGGACGTGTAACTGTGATAACACCGTTTTCACAAGCAACGTTCATTCTGTTGTGATAGTTTTGTGTTAATGTACCCTTAGGACCCTTTACGGAGATTACGTAGTTTGCTGTATCAACATCAACATTTACGCCGGCAGGAACATTAATTGGAGCTCTTCCTATTCTTGACATGTTCTAATACCTCCCGTAAAATTACCAAACAAATGCGAGAACTTCGCCGCCAACGTGCTCACGTCTTGCTCTCTTGTCTGTCATAATGCCCTTTGATGTGGATACGATTGCGATACCTAAGCCATTCATTACCTTTGGCATATCCTCGCAATTTGAGTAAATTCTAAGACCCGGCTTAGAAACTCTTCTAATACCACGAATAGCCTTTACCTTACCCTGCTCATACTTAAGGGTAATTCTGATTGTGCCCTGCTTGCCATCCTCAACAACGGAAACAGCCTTAATGTAGCCTTCCTCTAAAAGAATGTCTGCAATAGCCTTCTTCATGTTTGAAGCAGGAATGTCAACAGTCTCATGCTTTGCATTGCTTGCATTTCTGATTCTGGTGAGCATATCTGCAATTACGTCTGAAATTTGCATCTTTTTTTCCTCCTATATATGCAAGTAACCAAGCTTGCTGCCGACGTTTATGTCGGCCGCTTATCGGTGGTTAAACAATTGTTTCCTTCCGATTAGATTGGAGTGAATACGTTTCGTATTCTTTTTTATTTATTTTTGCCCTTAGCCATCAAGCCTTGGGACTTTAGCTGATAATTACCAGCTTGCCTTTCTTACGCCCGGGATTTCACCTGCGTAAGCAAGCTCTCTGAAGCAAATACGGCATACGCCATATTTACGGAGATACGCATGAGGTCTGCCGCAGATCTTGCAACGGTTATATTCTCTTGTAGAATACTTTTGTGTTTTCTGCTGCTTAAGCACCATAGCCTTCTTTGCCATCTGTCAAGCCCTCCTCATTAATTCTTTGCAAAAGGAGCGCCCATAAGGGTTAAAAGCTCTTTTGCTTCTTCATCGTTAGTAGCTGTTGTAACGAATGTGATATCCATACCGCGAATCTTGTCAACCTTGTCATATTCGATTTCTGGGAATATGAGCTGCTCTCTAAGACCCATTGAATAGTTACCGCGACCGTCAAAGCCATTTGGGTTGATACCCTTGAAGTCTCTTACTCTTGGAAGAGCAAATGTGAAGAGTCTATCCATAAACTCATACATTCTCTCGCCACGAAGTGTTACCTTAACACCGATCTTTACGCCTTCACGAAGCTTAAAGTTAGCAACGCTCTTTCTTGCGTAAGTAGGAACAGCCTTCTGTCCTGCGATCATTGAGATTTCATCGATGATGCTGTCAATAACCTTTGCGTTATCCTTAGCATCGCCAGCGCCAACGTTGATTACGATTTTGTTAAATCTTGGAATCTGCATTGGGCTCTTGTAGTTGAACTTGTTCATAAGAGCAGGAGCAACTTCATTCTTATACATTTCTGCAAATCTTGACATCTTCAGTTACCTCCCATTAAAGCTCTTGACCGCATTTTGCGCAAACGCGAATCTTCTTGCCGTCAACTATCTTGTGTTGAATTCTTGTACCCTTGTTGTGCTTTTCACACTTTGCGTTAGGGCAAACGATTTGTACCTTTGATGCGTACATAGCAGCCTCAACCTTGAGAATGCCACCAGCCTCGCCCTGTCTTCTTGGCTTCTGGTGCTTTGAAACAATGTTAGCGCCTTGAACGATAACCTTGCTTTCTTCAGGACTTACAGCTACTACCTTACCAATAACACCCTTGTCATCACCGGAGATAACAATAACTGTGTCATCACGCTTAACATGAACCTTTTTCATTATTATTTACCTCCAATTAAAGTACTTCTGGCGCAAGAGAAAGGATCTTTGTATATTCCTTTTCACGAAGCTCTCTGGCTACTGGGCCAAAGATACGTGTTCCTCTTGGTGTTTTGTCTTCTTTTATGATTACTGCTGCATTCTCGTCGAATCTGATGTAAGAGCCGTCTGCACGACGAACACCCTTAGCGCTTCTAACGATTACAGCCTTAACAACGTCGCCCTTCTTAACAATACCGCCGGGGGCAGCCTTCTTAACTGAGCATACTACAACGTCACCGATGTTAGCATATCTTCTGCCTGTACCACCGAGAACTCTGATGCACAAAAGCTCCTTAGCGCCTGTATTGTCGGCAACCTTCATTCTGCTTTCTTGCTGAATCACTTTTTTATCCTCCTAATAAGGTTTCCCTAAACTTCGGCACATAATTTTAAATGTACCCTCATAAAGGATTATATTATTTAACTTTTTCTATGATTTGAACAAGTCTCCATCTCTTTGTCTTAGAAAGTGGTCTTGTTTCCATTACTTCAACTATATCGCCGATAGAACATTCGTTCTTCTCGTCGTGAGCGTGAATCTTTGTTGTTCTCTTAATAATCTTGCTGTAAACAGGATGCTTTACGTTATCTCTTACAGCTACAACAATTGTTTTATCCATCTTGTTGCTAACAACAATACCAACTCTTGTTTTTCTGAGGTTACGTGTTTCTGTCATAACTCATTCTCCTCCACTTAAGCGTTCTTCTCGTTGAGAATTGTTTTTACACGAGCGATGTCCTTCTTAACATCTGCTATCTTGTGTGGATTTTCGAGCTGGTTAATAGCGTGCTGGAAACGAAGATTGAAAAGCTCTTCCTTAAGCTCCTTCAACTTCTTTTCAAGCTCTTCAGCACTTAAATTTCTAATTTCAGCTACCTTCACAGCTTATTCCTCCACTTCCTCGATTTGCTCCTTCTTAACAAACTTACATTTGATAGGGAGCTTGTGCATAGCGAGACGCATAGCCTCTCTTGCAATTTCCTCTGAAACGCCGTCCATTTCGAACATAACTCTGCCCGGCTTAACAACAGCTACCCAGTACTCAGGTGAGCCCTTACCGGAACCCATTCGAGTTTCAGCCGGCTTTTCAGTGATTGGTTTGTCAGGGAATATCTTAATCCAAACCTGACCGCCACGACGAATGTATCTTGTCATAGCAATACGTGCTGCTTCAATCTGATTTGCAGTGATCCAAGCAGGTTCCATAGCAACCAAACCATATTCACCGTTTGTTACCTTGTTACCTCTCAAAGCCTTACCTGTAAGGCGGCCTCTCTGAACACGTCTGTACTTAACTCTCTTTGGCATTAACATTAGTGTTCGCCTCCTTCAGTCTTTTTAGGAGCACGTGGTGCTCTACGTGTATTGTTACGGCCTTCACCCTTGTTATCTCTGTTGAACTTTCTTCTTGGTCTGTCGCTCTTTTCAGCAGTTGTCTTGTTAACTACGTTAAGAACCTCGCCCTTGTAAATCCAAACCTTAACACCGATTTTACCGTATGTTGTGTTTGCTTCCCAGAAACCGTAGTCAATGTCGGCTCTGATTGTTTGTAGCGGAATTGTACCGTCATGGTAGTGCTCTGTACGAGCGATTTCAGCACCTGCCAAACGGCCGCTGCAAGAAATCTTGATACCCTTAGCACCAAGCTTCATTGTTCTGCCGATAGCCTGCTTCATAGCACGACGGAATGCAATTCTTCTTTCAAGCTGGCTGCAAATGTTCTCAGCAACAAGCTGAGCGTCAAGGTCAACCGGCTTAACCTCGATTACGTTTACAACTGCCTTCTTGCCGGTAACCTTCTCAACATCCTTACGGAGGTTTTCGATTTCGCTACCCTGCTTACCGATAATCATACCCGGCTTTGCGCAGTGGATGATTACCTTTACAGTTTCCTTTGAATCTCTTTCGATTTCAATCTTGGAAACACCTGCATTGAAGAGCTTTTCCTTAAGGAATTCTCTTAAATTGTAGTCGGATACAAGAGTGTCGCCGAACTTTTCGTCAGAAGCGTACCATCTTGAATCCCAGTTCTTGATTACGCCTACACGTAAACCATGTGGGTTAACTTTCTGTCCCATTATTCAGCCCCTCCTTATTCCTTCTCAGCTACACATACTGTGATGTGGCTGGTTCTCTTTAAAATTCTGTTTGCGCTTCCCTTACCTCTTGGCATAACTCTCTTGAGCATATGGCTGCCAGGTGTTACAAAGCACTTTGAAACATAGAGTTTTGATTTATCCATACCGTGATTGTTTTCAGCATTTGCTACTGCACTCTTAAGTACCTTAGAAAGAATGTCTGCGCCTCTCTTTGGTGTGTTCTTAAGAATAGCTGCCGCCATTTCAACATCCTTGCCACGAACGAGGTCAAGAACGATTTGAACCTTACGGGGAGCAATGCGAACGTCGTAAAGGTATGCATTTGCTACTTTAGCTTCCATTGTTATCTCCTATTATTTACCGTTATTTGATGTTTTTGATCCTGCGTGACCCTTGAATGTTCTTGTAAGAGCAAACTCGCCGAGCTTGTGTCCTACCATGTCCTCAACAACATATACCGGAACATGCTTTCTACCGTCATGAACAGCGATAGTGTGTCCAACAAACTCTGGGAATATTGTTGAAGAACGTGACCAGGTCTTCAAAACCTTCTTTTCGCCCTTCTCGTTCATAGCACAGATACGATTGTAGAGCTTTTCTTCTACATAAGGCGCTTTTTTCAAACTTCTGCTCATTATTCTTTCCTCCCTTATTTACCGTTTCTGTGTCTAACGATGTACTTGTTGGTTCTTGCCTTCTTATTTC
>JAFTZI010000121.1 GCA_017461055.1 Clostridia bacterium
CCGTAGGGCGGTGGCTTGCTGCCGCCGAAATAACAAGGTACTACAAATTAAGTTTAACACATCAATCAAGCCTTGACTAAGTCAAAGCAGATTCTTGCACAAGGCATACTGCGTAATCGACAAGCCTCAGAATGACAGTATAATTTTGATTGTAAGCACTCCCTTTTGTCATCCTGAGCGTAGCGAATGGATCTTTGATAATCTTGTGATGCCATACATTCTTTGAATGATTCCATACACATAATTTTGCGTGATTGATTAACGGGTCGTCGGGGACGTCGACCCCTACAAATCGGGTAACATTCACACCGTAGGGGCGAGCATTGGTCGTGTGTTTTTTATGTTTGTAACCTATCACTTTTGCTTTAGCAAAAATTTCACGTTGCTTTAGCAACATTTCGCTCGACCTTGGTCGAATTTCACTCGGCAAAGCCGAATTTAGTTGCAAGCTGACCTTGTGTCTGCTTGCTTATAGTCAATGGAAATATACATCCCCCAGCCCTTGACAAAGAAGTCGCAAAGAAATGAGATTTTGTCCTCGTATATCAGCACATCTACGTTGCCCTTGCCCTCTATTTCCTTGAATAGCTCGTTGTCTATTCTCTCACAGGAGTCGGCTGTAAAATCATGATTTTGATTATTGGTCCCACTCATAATAAAGGAGTTTTCGCCGGTAAAGACTATTGTTGATTTTCCAAGCTCGGTTTTCATAAGAGCGATGAAGGTGTCCTTCCAAATTTGGGTTGGCTCGTTATCCTCGTCCCAGGCTACATTAATGGTTGACATATCTACCGTATATGTCTTACCGCTTACCTTATAAATGACCTTATTTTCGGTTTCCTTGTCGCTGCTCGGTTGGGTGGAGCTTACAGAGGTATTATTGTTCTCTGCTTCCCTTTCATCATTACAGGACGCAAAGGCAACAAGCATAACAAGGCAAAGAATTAAGCATAAGACTTTTATTAAATTATTCAAATTCATCTTTGGGCAAATCAAGCTCCTTATCTCCCCAAGGGTATTTTGTACTGCTCTGCGTGCTTTCATTTTCGCCATCACTGCTTTGCGTGCTTGAATTGTTGCTATTCTCATTGTCCTCACCCTTGCAAGCAAAAAGTGAAAGCATAACGATTATTCCTAATAGCGCAATTAATATTTTTTTCATATTACTACCTCTTATATCTTAATGCAACAATGCCATTTTCAAAGGTTCTTGTTTCAACGTGGGAAAGGTCAAGTGACTTGCTGTTATAGAATATTGAAGCATCATCGGAGGTGGCTATTGTAGGAGCTATGACAATACTGATTTCGTCAATTAAGTCCTCTCTTTCAAACCAACCGTTAACAATACTTCCACCTTCTAAAAGCAGCTTGTTTATTCCGAAATACCTTTTGAGCTTTTCAAGCGCTCTTTCTATTTCCAAATGCTCTCCGTCTCCCGCCAAAATGTAGGAAACGCCTATTGAACGGAGATATGTCAAAAAGCGTCTGTCAACCTGCTCGCTTACGATTTCAATTATATGTGCATTATCGTAGCCCGGGTCCTCATCGTGAATACAGCAATCCTGCCATCCAAGCTTACCGTATCTGTCGATTGCAACAGCAAAGTAGGTAAAGCCCGTGCCTGCTATAAAGTCCTCAGTGGATTTTGTTTCTTCATATTTGCTTAAATTCGGGTAATAGCCCTTTGTGAAGCTTTCATTCATTGTAATTCTGCCACAGGCGAAGCCATCGGCATTATAAGCACGGTGTAGCTCATAATAAGCATTCGTGGCGCTGATTGCACTTGTTTTGTGCAAAAAGCTCCCGGTTATTTTTCCATCTATTGATTGAAGCATGTGACATATGACGTACGGTCTATCCAACTGTTTTTCATTCCTTCCATTTAAAGCTTTCTTTTCCTGCGCCTATTTCAAAGTGATATTTTACAATTCCTAAGTCTATTTTGGAGCAAGGCCCTATTTTTGATGATGCTGACACAATTCTGTCCTCTGCGGAAATAAGCTTAATAAAAAACTTTTGCTGATTTATGGCGGTCGGTGCGCGCATGGCAAAATCCATACCGTTTTTAAACCACTCGGGCATATCGTTTATTGGCACGTTGCACAGCTTTTCCATGGGCTTTGTTTTCCTTGGCAAGCCACGGTTACGACCGTAACCAACGGCAATTGTAATATAAAATTTCTCTTTGTCCTTAGCCTTAACGGGCACGCATCCCTTTTTATAGGTAAGCGCCACCCAACAGGTATTAAGACCGAGCATTTGCGCAGCTATAACTATTTTTTCTCCGTAATAGCCAACGTCTACCTCACGACCGCCTTTTCCGCATACGGTAATATAATTCTTGCAATTTTCAAATTTTCCATACTTGGCAAGGAAGCCTGTAAAGGCATTTGGCTCGTTCAAAACGAGCTTTATATCAAGTCCGCTTTCCACACAGACGTCCGAAATTACCGAATTCAGCCCGTTTACAATATCTGCCTCTATTTCCTTATCAAGATAGCGCCTTACAGAGTGGCGCTTGATTATAGCCTCTTTTATGTCCATTTATTGCTCCCTTGAGTTCATTATATACATTTTAGCACACATTACGGTATATTGCAAGAAAAACCTACTATTCGCTTGAATAGTAGGTTTTTATTAAGCCTTATCTTTCAAAATAAAGGTAATTGCCAACTAATCTGAAGTCGTCAAAATAGAATGGCTGATTTGCATAGCCTGAGGCAACGTCACCGTAGAAATAAATTCCTGTCACGTTTGTTTGGCTTGTCATTCCCTTGAAGTATTCGACAGGTAGCGCAAGATAGCCCTTTAAACCATTTACACTGCCTTTCTGACCCCTGCCAAAGCAACCGTCGTTACCGTGATACATTGTTTCCCAAGCTTCGCTTCCGTCTGCAAGATAATAGAATGGAGTTTCGCTGTCATAATCGTCTGTTCTGTATGTTGTAGAGTCACTTAGCAAGCCGAAGCATGCCTTTCTAAAGTCCGTTTTAGTAAAGTCAACCCAAACTATTAAATAATTATAGTCTCCCAGCTGTACACTGCTTGACAAATTAATATCAACCTCGAAATTGTTTTGCTGTGCTGTATCTCTTATAATTTCAAGTGCTGTTTCACAAAGCAAAAAAGCCATATAGATATTACTCTATACAGCTTTTATGCTATTTAGTTAAATAAGTCGAATGCGTTCATTAATACATTTCCGCTTCCGTCATCTTTTTGCTCAACCTCATACTTTTCTGATGATGTGGCTAAAATATCTTCTGTTACAACAACAGCAACCTCATATTTTGGTGTTATATATTTCATTATGCCACCCCATCATCTGTTGTTGATTTTGAGTTTACAACATCATTATATGAAACAAAGCAATATTTCTCATTTTCGTTAGGTGTACCGTCCTGCATATATGAATATTCTGTAGTTTTGCCATCTGTTACCACTACATAAGCTCCCATTGCAAGCTTTGTGTCCTTTTGTGTGTCTGTAAAGCCGATTACCTTAAGATCAAATGCAACAAAGCTATAATTTGTTATTTCAGCGCTGATTACACCTGTTGCAGGAGTTCCGTCCTCACCAAATATA
>JAFTZI010000122.1 GCA_017461055.1 Clostridia bacterium
AGTCTGCCTATTCCCCAAGCATATATTACAATGGTGCCCGGAAGGGTAAAGAGCTTATAAAAGGACAAAAACTCACTGCCGAACATAGAAAGAACAACGGAATCGCCCATATAGCCAAAATTGGCTACTGCCAAGGCGTACTCATATACGCCTCTATCGTCCTTGTTCTTTTTTGTAAATGCTCTTGCTAAAGGGATTGCTATTATGAGGCTAAGAAAAACTACGAAGCAAGCAAAAATAACATTTATGCTGTGAGTGCTAAGAGATTTTACGGTGCAATACTTTGCCATCGTTATGAAGCTGAGAGCCGGACAAAACACCCATGTTTCCAGCTTAGCAATGGTCTTGCCTGCATCATCAGACAAAATACCTGTTGCCTTAAGAATAAAGCCAATGGCAATACACAAAAATAGCATTAGCATTGGATTCAAGGTGGCTAAAAAGGTTTGCATTGTAAATTCTCCTTTCTAAACAAATTAAGCATTTATAATTGTATCATTTTAATGATGAATTGTCAATTAAAATGATTTTAATTCGCAAATAAACAGATAATTTGCTTTTATTTTGGGAAAAAGACACGACTTTATAGCCATATTAAAAAAATTTAACAAAAAAAGCAAAAAATATCTTGATTTTTAAAAACTAATATGGTATACTATTCAAGCACTTAAGGAATACTACTCTTTAAGTCAGCAATAATATTGTGGAGAATTCGCCTAGTTGGTCGAGGGCGCACGATTGGAAATCGTGTAACCGGTAACACGGTTCCAGAGTTCGAATCTCTGATTCTCCGCCAGTAAGAACCTAAATCGAACACTATGTGTTTGGTTTAGGTTTTTTCTTTTTGTTTTCCCTTGTGGTGTAAGGCTTTTCGGGGCTTTGGAGTGCCGTTCTGCCTTTGTTTCGGGGTGGTGCATAGTTCGTACAGCCCTATTCTTATATCGTCTAAAACGGCGTTTTATGCTGCGAAAGACTCTTGACACGAGTAGGAGCGTGGTAGGCTGTTTTGCCAAAGGCAAACGACAAGCCCCACGGGCTTGGGCGGTTGGCTTCTTTGCCTTTCACCCACGCTCCGAGGAGGCTCGTGTCAAGAGTACCGTGGAATAAATGCCGTTATTGTCTTTTTAGATTATGATTTCTATTTCGATATTGTCGGCAGTTCCTGTAAAAACAGAAAAGCCCCGATTTTCATCGGGACTCGTTCTGGTTGGCTTATTGAAATAGATTTCGATTTTATCATCGTAAAGGACAATATCCTTTACAAGATAATTGATTAACATTTGTGCTTCAAGTGCTAAAGCCGCCTTGTAGTATTCGCGGATTTCCTCGGCTGACACTCTTACCGCGTTTTTGCTTCGCTCGATAAGGATTTGACGCTCTAATTCCTCCTGTCTTGCTTCAAGCTCTTTTAGGCGTTTTGTTGTGGTGTTTGTGATTACGCCCTGCTCAATAGCCGCCATAATATTTTCAAGCGAGGTTTCGATCTGCTTCTTTTCTCGCAACAGTACGTTAATAATAGAGTTTTCTTTGATGAAGCGTTCTTGTTCTGCTAAAAGACCGCTTACGATACGATCAAGCGTTTTCGGCTTGGAAAGCTCGTCAATGACGGTGGATAGAATAAGGTTTTCAAGATAGTCCTTTCGTATCATAGACTTTTTACAGCCGTTATGATTTTTTCTGCCAAAGCACTTGTAATAACGCTTCTTATCTCCCGTTTTGGAAGTCCCGCACTCTGCGCTGATGGGCTGACCGCAATAGCCGCATTTGAGCTTATGACGGAGTAAATAGACGACCTCAATACTGCGTTTTCCGTATTTGTTTGCGTTTATCTTTCTTCTCACGCGCTCAAAGATTTCAAGCGGTACGATTTGCGGATACATATTTTCAAATACTTCGTCATTGTGGCGGTAGATACCCGAATACTTTTCGTTCTTCAAGATGTTATATACGGTATTCCTTGCAAACGGCTTGCCACGGTTGAGAATACCTCTTGCCGTCAGACTTGCAATAATGTCTTTGACATATACGCCGAGGGAATATTGCTCAAATATGTAGCGCACGACCTCGGCTCTTTCATCGTCAATAACGACCTTTTTATTTTCGACCTTATAACCGTAAATGAGAAAGCCACCTGTAAAGTTGCCTTTCTGTCTTGTTTCATTCATACCACGCCTTACCTTTTGGGAAAGCTCTGCGGAATAGTATTCTGCGTAGCCTTCAAGCATTGACTCAAAGATAATGCCCTCGGGCGTATCGGGAATATGCTCTGTTGCGGATATGAGCTTTACGCCGTTGTCCTTCAGCGTTTTCTTATGAACGGCGGTAGCGTATTTATCTCTTGAAAAACGGTCTAATTTATAGACAAGAACGTAATTCCAATCACGCTTTCCGCTGTCCTTAATCATACGCTGAAAGTCAGCGCGGTTGTCATTCGTACCTGTCATAGCCCTATCAATATAGGTGTCAAGGATAAGAATATCGTGACTTCTTGCGTATTCTTCACATACGCGGAGCTGTCCTTCAATCGACTGCTCGGATTGGTTATCGCTGGAATAGCGAGCATAGATAACTGCTGTTTTCATTTTGTAATCTCCTTTTCATTCAGTTTTTGAAATTTGTCTTTCGACAG
>JAFTZI010000123.1 GCA_017461055.1 Clostridia bacterium
CAGTTAAAAAACTTTCAAATCAAAGGTCGGAGAAAGGCTCACGGATTTATCGTTCCGAGACAAATGGGTTCGGTTTCCGTAAGGCTACGTGTACATAGCGTACATCGAGAGGGGAAAAACGGAAATAAAAACCAAAAAATTATAATTAAAAGAGGAAAAGCAAGGCTTTTATACCTTGAGAAAGTAGCAAACATAAAAATACAGGTGTACCAACCGTTGTCAGTACACCTATATATCTTATTTATTTTTTGGTTTAGGTTCTACCCTAAGGTGTTAGCCTCTTTCTGTTTATTTCTCAACTGTTAATATAGGCTTGATTATTTCTCCGTTTTTATTTATAAAGCAATATGAGCTTTCCCCGTTTTGTACCGTCTCCGCTATTGCTTCTCCACCCTCAAATTCACCTATGTAACTGAATTCAGTAACAGTCTCCTTGCCCTCTTCATTCAGTATGCAAATCTTGTCTTTTTCATTTTTATACACTAAAACGCCTTCCGAATAGCTTACACAGCTTTCATCCCATGTTTCAGTGCCGGTTGCAATGGGGTCAATAAGCTGTTCTCCGTTTGCATCAATAACAGTTACATAAATTCTTCCATCCTTGCCACGAAGCGCCAAGGCTCCGTGATTGCCATTCATCATTACCCTTTCTACCATAGATGATGAATATGTATCATATATAACAGGCTCCTTATCTAAGCTGCATATATCAATGATATACGTCTTATCATTATTTGAGTATGCAACATATCCGTTTTCGTGCCAAATTACGTCTTCCTCTGACAAATCTATATCGGTAACTGTTCCGTCAGAGCCTAATACAAAGGTGCTGGCTGTCTTTTTATCGCCCATAAGGGTCAAGCCGTCGTAAATCTTACAATTTTGCTGTACAAACATTTTACCGTTTATAAACACAGTAGGCTCAACGCTTTTCCAGCCTGTTACCATAAACCGCTGTCCTGATACGGAATTTATAAATGCGTACTCCTTTTCGCCACCGTAATATGCATTGGTGCAAATGGCAAATACACCGTCTCCCACATATTTGCTATACTCCGAATAAAACCCGGTTTCAAGGCAAATCTCACCTTGAACAGAATTACCGCCGCAATCTATAATCTCGTAAATGTGTTTTATTCCGTCGATAGTACTTTTTGCTCTGTAAGTCATAAACATTCCGTCGCCGTAGCCTAATATCTTATCATACAGGCTTACATCCCACATTTCAACCGTTTCTCCGTTTCCGTTAACCAGCTTAACCGGACAAAGCTCTTCGGTATATGAGTTGATACCAACTACTAAAATTGTGTCATTGCCAATAAATATGTAGTCCTCTTGCTCTGTTTTTCTTACGGAATATATTATTTTTCCTTCACTGTTTACTACTCCTTGATATTGTGCACCGTCTTTCGTGAAGGTGATTTCCGTTAAGCCGTTTTCAAAATTACCGTTCCACGTCCAAATGGGAACAGAGCTGCCTGAATTACCGCCCATTTTTTTATCTGTCATATCGTGAATATACCAGTCATCCTTTTCGTACACCATTATAAAATAAATGGTTGCGGTTTGTGAATGCTGCAAATCCATTGTCGCGGTAACTATCGCATTTGACTCATCAACAATATTGATATCATTTATTTGCAGTCTCATATAATCACCGTCGACCACACCTACGCCCAAGCTGAAAAGATCCGTAAGGTCTATATCAATCCCAAGAAGACCGCCTGCAATACCGCCAACCACATTAAAAAGCGCTTTGAATTTGTTGCCTGTTTTTGCGTCAAGACAATCAAATACCGCATCCATATCTCCGTCGTTGTACGCAGTTAAAAACGTGTTTACCCGTCTTGTAATAAGCTCCTCGTCCGTCAAGCCTTCCGATTTTTTGAATGGATTACAGGATGCAAAGCAGGACAAGCAAACAGCCAACAAAAGTATTATTGATAAAAGCCGTCCAAGTCTCATTTTACTTTCTCCTTTTTCTGTTTTATTTTTTTAATAATAAGAGCTGTGCCCACCACAGCGAAAATGATAATGCTTATAAATTGCGAGGTCGATAAGCCAAGCACAAAGCCGCGTATTTCATCCCCTCTTAAAAATTCGTTTATAAATCTCAAAATGGAGTAAATAATTAAATATATGTAAAATAGATACGAGCCCAGTTTTTTCTTTTTTATAAGAATAAGCATTACTAAGGCAACTGTAAAGTTTTCAATGGATTCGAGAAGCTGAACGGGAAAGCGTCTTACGCTTCCTATACCTGTTAGCTCGTTATTTTGAGCAACAAAGCCAAATTCGCTTTCAATTCCATAGCAGCAGCCTGCAAAAAAGCAGCCTATTCTTGCAAATCCGTGAAACAGAGGAGCTAAAAGGGCGCATCCATCCAAATATATGTCACGTGGCAAGCGCTTTAGCTTTATGAATACGCCCCCTGCCAGTATTCCGCCCATAAGGCCGCCATAAAACACAGAGCCTCCACTCACAAGGGAAAGAGTAGTTAAAAATTCCTTGAAGCTTTTAATCTCTGTAAGCATATACAGCTTATCTAAATTTGTCAAGGTATAAAGAATGTGTCCTCCCAACAAAACACCTACCGCTACAATAAGCATAAAAACAATAGCATCATTGTCATCGTAACCCTTTTTGTCCACGTATCGACAAAATGCAAAGCCTGATACTAAAATTCCAACGGTGGCAAAAACAGCGTACATTGAAATTTCTCTTCCCAAAAATTCAATTATCGGTAGCATCTGTACTCTCCTTAAATATTAAAGGTGCATTCGATAAAATTCGATGCACCCTATAATATGCTTTGATTAATTAAGATTAAAACAATGAGCTAACACAGCCGGCTGATGATGTGCCTATGCCTATGCAAGCAACTGTGCAAATAAAGCCGAGAGCCGCAAAGGATAGACCTATAATGCTGAGAACAAAGCCTGCGGTAGCAATACCTGATGATTTGCCCAATGCTAACTTTGATTTCTTTCTGCCCATAACTCCCAAAATTAATCCTACTAAAGCACAAGGAAGTGCAATAAAGCTAATTGCAGGAATAAAGCCGAACACAACACCTACAATACCAAGAACCAACGCAGCAATAGAAAAGCCCTTACCTGCGCTTGGCTTTACCTCAGGCTGCTGATTTTCATTTGTAAAATTTTGCTGATCCATATCAAAACCTCCTTCATTTTTTCTAATTATAGCACTCTGTTCACATTTTGTCAAGTGTTATTTATCATCTGTGATAATTATACTTATCTCATTATGTTGTACAATATAAGCATAGCAGAATAGAGCAAAGGCATTACATAAAATCGGAGTTTAATAAGCTTTGTTCCGCTAAAGAAAGTGAGGAGAAAATTTGTGATTTTAAATGTGGCTGATAGAATACGTTATCTACGTGAAAAAAACAATATGACCCAAACAGATTTAGCTAACAGGTTAGGAATTTCAAGGAGTGCTGTAAATTCGTGGGAAATGTCCATTTCGTCCCCGTCAATATCAAACATAATAGAAATGTCCCATATATTCAACGTTACTACAGACTACATTCTGTCAAGCTCCGACAAAATTCTCGTTGACATCACGGAGCTTGGAAATAAGGAACGGGAAATTGTTCTCCAGCTAATTGACTGCTTAAAGAAAAGGTAACTGAAAGAGGCTGACACCTTAGGGGAGAACCAAAACCAAAAAATGAATAAGACATATAGGTGTACTGACAACGGTTAGTACACCTGTATTTTTATGTTTGCTACTTTCTCAAGGTCGAAAAGCCTTGCTTTTCCTCTTTTAATTAAAATTTTTTGGTTTTTATTTCCGTTTTTCCCCTCTCGATGTACGCTATGTACACCTTCGGGGTAAAACCGAAAATTTCTCCTCCTAATCTGCCAAGCCTTAATGAAGTAAGGCTGGCTCATTAAGAATACAAAAACGGAATTTCTTGCGAAATTCCGTTTTGCAATATTTGTTTTACTTGATAATGCTTAATTCTTAATGAGCCAGCCCCTTTTTAGTCTATCTTCGGGTTTTAAAAATTTCTACAAACAGTAGAGTGCCAATGCCCGAGGTTTCTAAGGTAAAGGCTTTCTTTCCGTCGATAAAGACAACAGTGCCTGTTTTTTTAGCTTCTATTTTTTCTATTTGCGAAAAGGTATATACTCTCTTACTGCCTACCACGGGAGTATATGTAATTTCGTCATTCTTAACGGTTACCCTTTCTCTGAACACCTGTAAAATTCCAAATGCAAAAGCAAGAAAAATCAAGCCCAGGACCACATTAAAGCCGAGAGGAAAGGGCTCGCCTATGTTGCCGAAAATCAGCATAACCAATATAATTACGTCAATGGTTATCATTATTCCGCCCCACACATAAGAGGAGCGTATAACAAAATCACGTCTGTTAAGCTTGCTTGTCTTGCGTGCGCTTTCCTTTTTCGCCAGTGCAAAAATGCCTGCAATGCCCAAGATTAATATAAGAGGGGTGCATATATATAATAAATTTAACATTTTTTCTCCCTTTGATAATATTTCCTTTATATTTTACCACGTTCCCTGTAATTATGTCAAGTATTCACATTAATTTACATTTAATAAGACTGCGCCTTACTTGACAGTTATTTTATTTTATGCTATTATTAATAAATGAAAGCTAATTAAGGAGTAATAATATGAATTACGTTAAGATAAGCGAAATGCAATACGAAAGAGTTGACAAGGACTCTGTTATTGAAAAAATTAAGGATATAATTTTAAGAACAGAAAATGCAAAAAGCGGAGATGAGCTTCTTTCTCTCCGTGAGGAATATAACAAGCTTAGCGAGCACGTGGGAACAATGGCGCGCTTGGCATCAACACGCTTAAACCTTAACAGCCGTGACGAATTTTATGAAAAGGAAATGGACTACTATAACTCTGCCCTTCCCGAAATTCAGATGTACGACGTTAAGTTTACAAAGGCTTTTCTTGCCTCATCACATTTAGAGGAAGCGAAAAAGACCTTAAACCCTCTCGTTATAACAATGATGGAGCTTTCCTTAAAGTGCGTGGATGAACGCATTTTGGAGGAAATGCAGGAGGAAAACAGGCTCTCTACTGAGTACAGTAAGTTTGTTTCAGAGCTTACCTATGATTTTCGCGGTGAAAGGCTAACCTTAGGAGCCCTTCGCAAATATATGCAGGACAGCGACAGAAAAACAAGAAAAGAAGCCTACAATGCTCTTGGCAAAGCCTTAGGCAACAACAGCGAGTTTCTTGACGGCATTTACGACAAAATGGTTAAGGTAAGGGACAAAATGGCTAAAAAGCTTGGCTACGATAACTATGTTGGCCTTGGCTACAACCTTATGCAAAGAACCTCTTATGACAAGGAGGCTATTAAGGTTTTCCGTGAAAATGTGCTTTGCGATTTAGTTCCCGTTATTTCAAAGCTAAAAAAGAAGATTGCAAATAAGCTTGGCATTGACGAAATGAAGCTTTACGATGACAGCACCTACTTTGAAATTGACCCTGTGCCTATTCTTGACGCGGCAGGAATTTTAGAGGCAGGCAAGGAAATG
>JAFTZI010000124.1 GCA_017461055.1 Clostridia bacterium
ATCGCCTTGCTCAGAATGACAGTATAATTTTGATTGTACGCACTTCCTTTAGTCATCCTGAGCGTAGCGAATGGATCTTTGACAATAGTGTGATGCCATACATTCCTTGAATGATTCCATACGTTTTAAGAACGATTCCATACACACAAAGTGTGATTCCATACACGCAAAAATGCGTGATGATATGCACGAATAAATTCGCGATTGATTAACGGGTCGTCTAAGGTCTGACCCCTAAAATTTTGTGTTTGTAACCTATCACTTTTGCTTTAGCAAAAATTTCATGTTGCGTTTGCAACATTTCACTCGACCTTGGTCGAATTTCACCGAGGCAAAGCCTCGATTTCATTGCAAGCTGACCTTGTGTCTGCTTGCTTACGCCATTGTTGCAAGCATTTGCTCGGTAACCTCGTACATAGTTGGCTCACCCTTTAAAAGATGCTCGAATTGGTCAACCACGATTTCGGACATTCTGGCAACCTCGTTTGCTTGGCTGCCTGCTATATGCGGTGTCATAAATACGTTTGCAAGAGTGAAAAATCTGTTGTCATTTACAGGCGGCTCTTCAATTGTTACATCAAGAACTGCGCACAAATCCACCCTCTTTTCAAGGGCATTAAGCATTCCTGCTTCGTCCACCTGCGCGCCGCGACCTGTGTTGATAAATGTACCGTTTGCCTTCATATTCTCAAAGTATTCACCCTTGAAAATTCCAACAGTTGCAGGCACGTTTGCCAAGTGGTTTGATACAACGTCGCACACCTTAAACAGCTCCTCTAAGGTGTCAATCTTGGTAACGCCCAATTCCTTTGCTCTTTCGTGAGTTAAGAAAATATCGTAAACCAAAATATTCAGCTTGTATGGCTTTAAAAGCTCTACTACCTTTTTACCAATCATACCCAAGCCCACAATACCCACATTGGTATTATAGCTGCCCGCGTGAGCTCTTGACACATCACCCGCCGCCTTGTACATGTCAGCGCTCTTGTACATACGGCAGGCTTGATAAAAGCCCTTATTTGCAAGAATAATTTGTGATGCGGAAAATTCAGCAACAGGAACAGCATTTGCCGCAAAGGCGCTGAAAATCTTTATATTTTTGTCAAGATAATGCTTTGCAAAATATTTTACGCTTCCCGCAGCATAGAAAAGAGCCTTCATATTTGGGAAAAAGCGCGCAAAATCGTCCTTGTCCTCGCTTCCGCCCGGCATTGACCAGGTTGAAAATACATATTCAACATCGGCAAAGGCGTCAGGATTTGCTTCCAAATCCTCTTGTGCGTAAACCTTATCTAAATCTATATCAACTAAAGCCTTAATTCTTTCTTGAGTTGCCTTTGGGTATACGTAGTCAATATTGCCCTTGTTGTTTGCCAAAAAAATCGCTTTCATAAAAACACCTCGCTAAGTAAAAATTACTACTCTTTTATTTTGGCATAAAACAAAGGCTTTGTCAAGGCTTTTACAGGTAAAAACTGTCTTTTATTTCTTGACTTTTCAGGTATTGTATGATAATATTTATATAAGATATTATATAAAGGAGAGCTACATATGGCATATAATGTTCCACAAAGCAAGGAAGCCTTTTTGAAAATGTGTGAGGAAAGCGGTACTTCCTTTCCGTATTCAGAGGACTTGTCAGTTTTTAATAAGAAAATTACAATCGGCGGAAAAACCCTTAATAACAGAATAGTTTATCAAGCAATGGAGGGCTGTGACGGAACCTATGACGGCGCACCCGACGAGCTTACAAGACGCAGATATATGCGCTTTGCCCGTGGCGGCGCTGGACTTATCTGGTTTGAGGCTACCGCTGTTTTAGGCGAGGGCAGAGCTAACCCACGTCAAATGTACTTAACCGATAAAACAAAGGACGATTTTAAGAAAATCGTTAATGATATTAAGGAAGAGGGAATTAAAGCAAACGGCTTTGAGCCAATTGTTGTAATTCAGCTTACCCACTCGGGAAGATACTCTAAGCCAGAGGGTACTCCCGCACCCTTAATTGCGTATAATAACCCTATTTTTGAAAAGGACAATCCTATTGATAAGTCAAGAATTGTAAGTGACGATTATCTTGACACACTTCACGAGGCTCTTGTTAAAAATGCTCTTATCGCCCGTGAGCTTGGCTTTGACGGCGCAGACATTAAGAGCTGTCACAGATACCTTTTAAGCGAAATTTTGTCTGCCTACAACCGTGAAGGACGTTATGGCGGAAGCTTTGAAAACAGAACAAGGCTTTTAACAGGCGCGGTAAAGGATGCAAAGGCGCTTACAGGCAAGGACTTTATTATCACCTCTCGCTTAAATGCCTACGATGGCTTTGAATACCCCTATGGCTTTGGCGTTTCCAAGGACGGCGGCATTACTCCCGATTGGACCGAGGCAAAAATGCTGCTTGCCAAGCTTGTGGAAAACGGCATTGATATGATTGATATTACAATGGGTAACCCATACTTTAACCCACACGTTAACCGTCCGTATTCCAAGGGCGGCTATGAGCCACCGGAGCATCCGCTTGTTGGTGTACAAAGAATGCTTGACGGTATTGCCGAGCTTAAAAAGGATGTGAGCGTTCCTGTTATTTCCTCAGGAATTTCATTCCTTGGCGCAGTTAGCGCAAACGTATGCGCAGGCTATATGGAAAAGGGTGGCTTTGATATGGCAGGCTACGGTCGACAGACCCTTGCATACCCTGATTGTGCAAACGCGATTACAAGCGGTCAGAATCTTGACCCACAAAAGCTTTGCATATGCTGTAGTAAATGTACTGAAATTATGAGAAAGCCGGGCGGAACACCGGGCTGTGTAATAAGAGATAATGAGGTTTATATGCCTCTTTACAAAAAGCTTGTATTAGGTAAGGAGTAACAGTGATGAAAAAGGTTGCAATTATAACAGGTGCTGCTGGCGGCATTGGCTATGCTACCTGTGAGAAATTTAATAAAGAGGGCTACTCAATTGTAGCTATGGATATTGTTGATAATGACAAGGTAACAGATAAGTTTGAAGGCTTTTCCGATTGCGTTTACGTTAAGGGCAATTTGGCATCGGGCGAGGATAGAGCAAGCCTTATTAAAACCGCTGTCGATACATATGGCAGAATTGATGTTCTTATAAATGTAGCAGGTGTTGCTCCAAGAGTAAGAAACGATATTCTTGAAATGACCGAGGAAAGCTACGATTTTGTTATGGGTATTAACACCAAGGGTACGCTTTTCTTAACACAGTTGGCGGCTAACCAAATGATTAAGCAGGAAAAGGTAAACGGAGTTAAGGGCTATATTGTCAATGTGTCCTCATGCTCTGCATATACATCCTCTACAAGCAGAGGCGAGTACTGTATTTCCAAGGCAGGCGCTACTATGATAACAAAGCTTTTCGCTGACCGTCTTGCATCAGAGGGCATAACCGTTAATGAAATTTGCCCCGGTATTATTGCAACAGGTATGACCGAAAAGGTTAAGGAAAAGTACGATAATTTAATCGCAGGCGGTCTTGTTCCCCTTGGAAGATGGGGCTTGCCCGAGGACTGCGCTAATGCAATTTACACACTCTCCAGTGGTATGCTTGGCTATACAACAGGTCAGTCAATCATTGTAGACGGTGGTATGCACATTCAAAGATTATAAGGAGCTTAATATGAAGGAAGCATATACAAGCATTTCAGGAGTACAGGTTAAGAAAATTACACTTGATGCTCTTGTAATAGGCACAGGTGCTGCGGGCTATAATGCCGCTATACGTCTTGATAAATACGGAGTTTCTGATGTGGCAATTGTTACTGAGGGAATTAATATGGGTACATCACGTAACACAGGCTCTGACAAGCAGACCTACTACAAAATGAACCTGTGCGCCGACTACCCCGACTCTCCTAAGGCTATGGCAGAGGACTTTTTTAAGGGTAAGTGTGTTGACGGTGACAATGCCTATGCAGAGGCAGCTCTTTCAGTTCCTTGCTTTTTACAGCTTTGCGAGCTTGGAGTTGAGTTCCCTGTTAATCGCTTGGGTGAGTACGTTGGCTACAAAACCGACCACGACCCAAGAGCAAGGGCTACAAGCGTTGGTCCCTTGACCTCTAAAATGATGACAGAGTGCCTTGAAAAAGAGGCAAAGAGAAGAAGCATTAAGATATACGATAAGCTTCAAATCATTGAGTTTATAAAGGACAAGGGCGTGTGCATTGGCGTTCTTTGTCTAAATAAGGTATCAAATGACGAAAACGACAGATTTGTCCTGTTCCACGCAAAGAACACAGTTATTGCAACAGGCGGTCCTGCGGGAATGTATGCTGACACCGTTTTCCCACTGGGTCATCACGGCGCTTCGGGTGTTGCGTTTGAAGCGGGAGTTATTGGTAAAAACCTTACCGAATGGCAGTACGGTCTTGCATCAACTAACCCTCGCTGGAACGTTTCAGGCACATATATGCAGGTTCTTCCTCGCTTTGTTTCTGTTGATAGTGACGGAAACGAATACGAGTTCTTAAATGAATACTTTGATGATATCGGCACCTGTCTTTCGAAGGTGTTCAGAAAGGGCTATGAATGGCCGTTTGACTGTAAAAAGGTAATGAACGGCTCATCAATCATTGACCTTTTGGTATTCAGAGAGTGCGTAATGAAGGGACGTCGCGTTTATCTTGACTTCCGCAAAAACCCATACGGACTTGACGAGCTTCCCTATGATAAGCTTGATAACGAAGCGCGTGAGTACCTTGAAAACGCCCACGCTTGCTTTGGCACACCTTTAAAAAGACTTCAATTTATGAATATGCCCGCATACGATTTGTATCTTTCCAAGGGCGTTGATTTAGAAAAGGAAATGCTTGAAATAGCGCTTTGCGCACAGCATAACAACGGTGGACTTGATGTTGATATGTGGTGGCAAACAAACGTAAAGCATTTGTTTGCTTGCGGTGAGGTTGCAGGCAGTCACGGTATTTACCGTCCGGGCGGAAGCGCGCTTAATGCGGGACAGGTTGGCTCTATGCGCGCTGCACAATATATCTCCGCGCACAACGAAAATGAGTGCTTTGATGAAAAAACAGTGGACTCTGTGGCTGAAAAAGCAGTTTCCAAGCACTTAAAGCTTACAAGAGATATGCTTAGCGATAAGTGTAACTTAGAGGAGCTTTGGGACAAATACACAAAGAAAATGAGCGAGGCGGCAGGTCCTATTCGAATATCGTCCCTTATGGATAATGCAATTTGTGATTGTATTGATGCAATTGATGATTTCGGCAAGCTTGTTAAGCTTGACGATGCAAATAAGCTATGGAAGGCGTACCGCTTGCGCGATGCCTTAATTGCTCAGGCTACATATATGACCGCTATGAAGGAATATGTTAAAATGGGCGGAAAGAGCCGAGGCTCTGCCCTTTATTCCTCGAAAAACGGTTTAGCCCCCGATAAAATGGAGGAGCAATTCCGCTTCGAGCTTGATAGCGGTGACTTTGACACCGTTGTACAAGAGGTTAACTACTCAAAGGACCTAACGGTTAACATTCGTCCCGTGCGTCCGTTACCCGAGGGCGGCGGCTTCTTTGAAAACGTATGGCGTGAGTACAGAGAAAACAAGAACATATATTAGCAAGTCAACCTTGCGTTGACTTGCAGTGAAATCGAGCCTTTGGCTCGGTGAAATTCGCTAAAGCGAGTGAAATGTTGCAAACGCAACATGAAATTTTTAATGGTAGGGGAGGGGCTTGCTCCTCCCGTATTGTGAGAAAACGGACGACCAATGGTCGCCCATACGATGTGAATGTTACCCTATTTGTAGGGGTCGACGTCCTCGACGACCCGTTATCAATCACGCATTTTTGCGTGTATGGAATCACACCTTGGTGTGAATGGAACCGTTCGCAGAACGTATGGAATCATTCAAGGAATGTATGGCATCACACCTTTGTGTGTATGGGCAAACCTCGACGACCCGTAAAAAAACGGACGAACAATGCTCGCCCCTACGGGCATCAAAGGTAACGTGGGATTTAATTAGTCAAGGAGAATTATATGAAAACAGGTCTTGTGTCCATTTCCTTTCGCAAAAAATCAATAAAGGAGCTTATAAAGGCTGCCAAGGAAAGTGGACTTGAATACATTGAATGGGGTGGGGACGTTCACGTTCCTATGGGAAATGTTAAGCTTGCGCGCAAGGTTAAAAGGCTTATGAACGGAGCAGGCTTAAAGTGTGAAACCTATGGCTCTTATTTCGGAATGGTTTACCATTGTGATGAGCATTTTCCTATGCCCTTTAAAAAGGTATTGAAAACAGCCAAGGCGCTTGGCGCAAAAACCGTTCGTGTCTGGCTGGGTTGGCCATGCTGCGGCTGCAAAAAGGGCAAGGGCGTTTATCTTTGCGAAAAGCAATTCAAGAAAAATGTAGCTATTGCAAAATACCTTTGCAATGAGGCTAAAAAGTTCGGTATGACTTTATCTATTGAGTGTCATTTTGCCACTCTTTCAGACGATTATCACGACACCTTAAGATTTATAGATGAGGTTGGCTGTGACAATTTAAAGCTCTATTGGCAGCCTAACCATTCAAAATCCTTTGAATGTAATTTAGAGGCACTAAAGGCGCTTCGCCCATATATTACAAATGTGCACGTTTTCAACTGGAACGAAAAGGGCGAAAAGTTCCCATTAATTGAGGGACGTGACCAATGGAACGAGTATTTTAAGGTCTTAAATGACGAAAATGGCGAGGGACGTGTTTGTTTTCTTGAATTTATGCCCGATGGTGAGCTTTCCTCTTTACCTGTGGAAACAGCCTCACTTAAGACTATTTTAGGAGGAGCTAAATAATGAAGCTTTTAGAAAGAGCAACCGACCCGAAATTTTGGGAAACGGTAAGAAACAGCATAGAATATAAGCCTATGGTTGATGCGGTTTTAAAGGACTATGAGGAGTGCTGTATCGGTGAAATCGAAACGACAAAGTTTTCAAAGTTCCGTCTTTTCAAGGACAAGGGCGACCGTACCTCATACCAAAAGACCTTTTTTAAGCGTCAACACAGAATGTATGCAATGGCGCTAATGTGCTTGCTTTACCCTGAAAATGAGGCGCATTTGGAGCTTTTGCAGGACACCGTTTGGGAAATTTGCGACCAATACGTTTGGGCATTGCCTGCTCATATTGGCAATATTGAGGTAAACGATAATTGCGAGCTTGACTTGGACGCTACTACAATGGCTATGGGTCTTGCCTTAATTAAGGTGATGCTTGGGGAAAGACTGCACCCGCTTATTAAGTCAAGAATTGACTGTGAAATAGACAGACGAGTAATTAAGCCCTTTATGGAAAAGCGTTGGCATTGGGAATATCGCCAAAACAACTGGACCGCTGTTTGCGCAGGTGCGGTTGGCTGTACCGTAATGCTTAACCGTCCCGAGCTTTTTGAGCTTGTTCGTGACAGAATTAACGAGGATATGGCAAGCTATATTGCCTCATACAAGGAGGACGGAGTTTGCGTTGAGGGCCCGGGCTACTGGAGCTATGGCTTTGGCTACTTTATTGAGTATGCCGAAATGCAAAGAGATTTTACCAAGGGCGAATTTGATCTGTTAAACACAGAAAAAATCAAGGAAATTTCAACCTTTTTACAAAAGCTGTTTCTTGATAAGGATGTAATAGTAAACTACGGTGACTGCGGAACAGACGTTGTTGTGGCAGCTGGCTTTATGTATAGCTTAAAGTCCCTTTTCCCAAATGATGTTCAATTGCCGCCCGCACCGAGAATTAAGGTTGAGGTGCATTATTTCCCGGCTTGCCTTCGTGCCTTTACCTATTATGACAGTGCCTTTAGCGCCGAGGACATTTCCGTAAATGCCGAATATTATATGAAGGATTGCGGATGGTTTGTAAAGAGAACCCCAAAATATGGCTTTAGCGCTCGCGGCGGCTGTAACGGTGAGAGCCATAACCATAATGATGTAGGCTCCTTCATTTTGTCAATTGACAATAAGCAGCTTTTAATAGACATGGGCGGTCGTCCTTACACAAGACAGTACTTTGAGGACGGTACAAGATATACCTATCTTGAAACCTCATCAAGAGGCCATAACACGCCGATTATTAACGGAAAATATCAGGCTAATATTCCTGAGGCTTACCCAACCACCTCATTTGAAAACGGTGTTTTCAGCGTTGATTTTAAGGTGGCGTATGATATACCCGAGCTTAAGTCCTTAGTGCGTGATTACTCCTTTACAGAAAGCTCTGTAACCGTTTCGGACAAATTTCAAATCGAGGGAGAGGCAGCCTTTACAGAAAGGCTTGTTTCTTACACCGAGCCTAATATTTCTGACGGAGTAATTGATTACGGTTCGGTAAGAGTAGTGTTTGACAGTGCCCTTGCAAAGACAAGAGTGGAAAAGGACATCCACGCAGTTGAGCTTACTCCTGAGGGTGAAATAAAGAAGGGCACAGACATATACTTAGTAAGCATAGATGTCAAAGAGCCTAAAAATAGCTTTAGCTTTACAATTGAGGTAAAATAATGTTTGAAAAATTCAGCGACTCTGCTTTTTTAGAGGAATACAGAACAAGTCCCAAATACGAGGACATAAGAAAAATGTATAAAGACCATTACGATAAGGTAAATATAGTTCCTATGCCAATTACCTTTTCAAAGCTGCGCATGTTTTCAGAGTGCGGCGAGCGCGCTCAATTTGAGGAGGCGTATAACCAGCACTTTGACAAGCTTGTTGCTTGCGCTTATATGGCTATAATTTACGGTGAGGACAAATATATACGCGAGCTTGAGGATTGCCTGTACGATGTGCTTTCCGTATACGTGTGGGCGCTTTCTGCTCATATTCCCGACATTAACGAGGAAAATTATTACGAGCTTGACTTAGGCTCAACTGCTCAGGGCGTTACCTTGGCTCTTATATATAGGCTCTTGGGCGATAAAATTCATCCACAGCTTAAAAAGCGTATTGTAACTGAGCTGAGACGCAGAATTTTAGAGCCATTTAAAAAGCAAATCTGGCATTGGGAGGACAGGTACAACAACTGGACCTCTGTTTGCGCAGGCTTTACGGGAATTACGCTTATGCTTATGTTTCCCGAGGAGTTTGACGCGCTTTTGCCAAGATTTGAGCTTAATATGAAAAAGTATTATGAGGGCTTTCCAAACGACGGAGTTTGCTTAGAGGGTCCCGGCTATTGGGGCTATGGATTTGTTTCCTTCCTTGCCTATGCAATTATGCTAAAGGACTACACAAAGGGAGAAATTGATTACTTTAAGCTTGAGAAAACCAAAAAAATAGCTATGTTCTATCAGAACACGGTTCTTTATAAGGACGTTATTACAAGCTATGGGGATTGCCCTATGGATGTTCGCACAAATGCGGTTCTTTTCTATATCTTGAAAAAAGAGTACGGAAACGAAATTTATATGCCTACCGAGGAAAGACTTCATTTACCGCTTAACCCACTTATTCACATACTTTTGTATATTGAATACTTTAACCCCGAGTACTCAGAGGACACAGTTCCCAAGGGGGAGTGCTATATGGAAAATGCAGGCTGGTACATTAAGCGTACAGCTAAATATGCCATAGGCGCAAAGGGCGGCACAAACGGCGAAAGCCATAATCATAACGATGTAGGCTCCTTTGCTTTTGCAAAGGACAATAAGCAAATCTTTATTGATATGGGCGGTCGCCCGTACACTAAGGATTACTTTACCGATGAAAGATACAAGTACCTTGAAACCTCATCAAGAGGTCATAATGTGCCGATTATAAACGGTAAGTATCAGGCAAACGTAAGAGAAACCCGTTCATATACAGCCTTTGAAAACGGTGTTTTCAAGGTGGACTTTAAGGAGCTGTACGATATAAATGAGCTTGGGTCATTGGTGCGTGAATATAGCTGTCAAAATGACAGAGTAATAATCAAGGACACCTTCAGAATTGAAGGAAAAGCATCCTTTACCGAAAGACTTGTTACCTTTGATAAGCCGCAAATCACCGACGGAGAAATCTTGGTTGACGGAGTGCGCGTGCTATTTGATAAGCGCCTTGCAAAGGCATCGTACAGCGAGGAAATTCACTATACCACCTCAAAAAACGAACCGCCTACATTAACGGTTTATTGTATAAACATCGATACTCTGTATCCCGAAAAGGGCGAATTTGAATTTACAATCGAGG
>JAFTZI010000125.1 GCA_017461055.1 Clostridia bacterium
CGTTCCGTTGGTGGAATGAGAGCTTCCATATACAATGCTATGCCATATGAGGGTGTAGAAAAGCTTGTAGAGTTTATGAAGGACTTTGCTAAAAATAATCCAAAAGCATAAGAGGTAAATTATGAAAAATATAAAGCTAATGAATAAAATCGCTAAGGTCGGAACAGACATTTTCGACAGAAGCGTATACAATGTAGCCGAAGATGTGGCAAATGCAGATGCTATAATGGTTCGTTCAGCTGCACTTCACGAAATGGAATTTAATCCTGAGCTCGAGGCAATCGCACGTTGTGGCGCAGGTGTAAATAATATCCCTGTTGAAAAATGCACAGAAAACGGTGTTGTGGTATTTAATACTCCCGGTGCTAACGCAAACGGTGTTAAGGAGCTTGCAATTTGCGCACTTATTCTTGCCGCAAGAGATGTTGTAGGCGGTATTAAATGGGCTGAGAGCTTGAATGGTCAAGAGGGTGTGGCTAAGCTTGTTGAAAAGGGCAAGGGAGCATACGTTGGAAATGAGCTTGTCGGCAAGAAGCTTGGTGTTATCGGCCTTGGCGCTATTGGCGGTATGGTTGCAAATGCCGCAAATGCTCTTGGTATGACTGTTATGGGTTGTGACCCGTATATTACACCACGCGCAGCTTGGAGCTTAGCTCCGGCAATTAAGCAGGCAGCTAACTATGAAGAAATTTACAAGACCTGTGATTATATTTCTATTCACGTACCTGCGACACCACAAACTAAAAATATGATTTGTGAAAAGACTCTTTCAATGATGAAGGATGGAGTTAAAATCATAAACCTTGCAAGAGCAGATCTTGTAAATGCTGATGATATTAAAAAGGCAATTGAAGATAAGAAGGTTTCAAAGTATATCACAGACTTCCCAACAGAAGCAACTGTTGGCGTTGAGGGCATAGTAAATATTCCTCACTTAGGTGCTTCTACCTTTGAGTCTGAGGACCACTGTGCAGTAATGGCAGCAAAGCAGCTTGATGAATATTTGACGACAGGAAATATAGTTAACAGCGTTAACTTCCCGAATGTTTCATTACCGCACAACTCTGCATCAAGAGTATGCGTAATGCACAAGAATATTCCAAATATGCTTTCGCAAATTACATCTGCCTTCTCCGCATCAAATGTCAACATCGAAAACCTTGCAAACGGCTCAAAGGGCGATGTGGCATATACAATCGTTGAAACCAACGATAAAACCAATGAAAGCATCGTTAACAGCGTAAGCGCAATTGACGGTGTATTTAAGGTAAAGTGCTATTAATAGCATAATGATTTTCGCAACAAAAGCAATAGCTTTTGAACAATAATTTTATCCTTTTTACGGAAACAGACGCCCTTTGGGGTGTCTGTTTCTGTATTTTAGGCACAGATATTGTCAATGATAAAGATAGCAAACTTAATTAACAAATTTTTCTATTGACAAGAAAAGAAAATAATGGTAAAATAAAATCAATAAGGGAGTAATCGGCGCTAACCCGTAGTAAAGTCAACAACCGATCGGCGGATCTGGCTTTATTTCAAATGATGAGACTTATCTGTTTGACGGGTAGGTCGTTTTTACTTTTTGCCGAAATTATAATTTGAGAGGATTCAAATGAAAGAGTATTTAAAAAGCTCAAAAGAGGTTCTCAACGAATTAAACGTAAACGAGAACGGTCTGTCCTCAAGCGAAGCAGAAGTGCGTTTAGAAAAAAACGGTAAAAACAAGCTCGCTGAGGGTAAAAAGGAATCATTAATTCACAGATTTTTCAAGCAGCTTGCAGAACCAATGACAATAATCTTGCTTGTTGCTGCATTGATATCGGGTGTCCTTGCAATTGTTGAAAACGAGTTTCCGACTGACGTAATAATCATTATGGCGGTTGTTTTGATCAATGCTGTGTTAGGTGTTGTTCAAGAAAGTAAAGCGGAAAAAGCATTAGAGGCACTTGAAAAAATTGCTGCCGCTACTTCTAAGGTAATAAGAGACGGACATCAAATCTCCATAAAAAGTGAGGATTTGGTTGTAGGTGACATAATTGTTCTTGAAGCAGGTGATGCAGTTCCTGCTGACTGCCGTGTTATTGAGTGTGCAAGTCTCAAGATTGAGGAGGCTGCTCTTACAGGTGAAAGCGTTCCTGTTGATAAAAAGGAAGGTACTTTAGAGCCTGGCGCTAACGGTGATGTTTCTTTGGGCGACCGTAAAAATATGGTATTCATGGGAAGCACAGTTGTATACGGACGTGGTAAGGCTGTTGTTGTTGCAACCGGTATGGATACCGAAATGGGTAAAATTGCCGATGCTCTTACAAACGCACAAGAGGGTAAGACACCGCTGCAAAGAAAGCTTGCACAGTTAAGTAAAATCCTTACTTACCTTGTAATTGGTATATGCGTAGTAGTATTTGCTATAAATGTAATTCGTTCATTAGTGACTGAGGGTTCAATTGACTTCGGTACAGTTCTTGACACCTTTATGGTAGCCATTTCCTTGGCAGTTGCCGCAATTCCTGAAGGTCTTGCAACAGTTGTTACAATTGTGTTGTCTATTGGCGTTACCAATATGTCAAAGAGAAATGCTATCATTAGAAAGCTTACAGCAGTTGAAACACTTGGCTGTACGCAAATTATTTGCTCTGATAAAACAGGTACACTTACACAAAATAAGATGACCGTTGTTGAGCATTATGGCACAGATGAAGCTCTGCTTGCAAACGGTATGTCCCTTTGCTCAGATGCAGAATTTGATGTAAATGTAAAAACTGCTATTGGAGAGCCTACCGAATGTGCTCTTGTAAACTATGCAGAAACATTAAACCTTTCTAAGAATAATGAAAAGAACACATATCCACGCATAGGCGAGGTTCCTTTTGATTCAATGAGAAAGATGATGACAACCGTTCATAATAAGAATGGAGAAATCATTCAGTTTACAAAAGGTGCGCCCGACGAAATTTTGAAGCGTTGCGCATATGTGTATGAAAACGGCGAACAGGTTTCGTTAACCGAAGAAAAGCGTAGTGAAATTTTAGACGCAAATAAGGGCATGGCTGATAAGGCGCTAAGAGTACTTGCTCTCGGATTTAAAAATCTTGACAGCGAGCCTGAAGCTTATGAGGCAGAAGCGGTGGAAAATAATCTTTGCTTTGTTGGTCTTGTTGGTATGATTGACCCTGTAAGACCGGAGGTTAAGCCGGCAATTGATGAATGCAGAAATGCAGGCATACGTCCTATTATGATTACAGGTGACCATAAGGACACAGCAGTTGCCATTGCAATGCAGCTTGGTATTATTGAAAGCGCAGAGCAAGCAATTACAGGAGCTGAGCTTGATGAAATTTCAGACGATGAGTTTGAATCATTTGTAGAAAAGTACTCTGTTTATGCTCGTGTTCAGCCTGAGCATAAAACAAGAATAGTAAATGCTTGGCGTAAAAAGGGCAAGGTTACTGCTATGACAGGTGATGGTGTAAACGATGCTCCATCAATCAAAAATGCAGATATCGGTGTTGGTATGGGTATTACCGGTACTGACGTTACAAAGAACGTTGCCGATATGATTTTGACAGATGACAACTTTGCAACAATCGTTTCGGCAGTTGGCGAAGGAAGAAGAATTTATGATAACATAAGAAAAGCAATCCAATTCTTGCTTGCATCTAATTTATCAGAGGTTCTTTCAATATTCTTTGCAGCCATTCTTGGTTTTTCAATATTTAAACCGGTTCACTTGCTTTGGATCAACTTAATTACAGACTGCTTACCGGCACTTTCCTTAGGTATGGAAAAGCCTGAGGGTGATATAATGAAGCGTAAACCACGTGATTCAAAGGAAGGCATTTTCGCAGGCGGTCTTGGTTTTGGTGTTGTATATCAGGGAATATTAGTAACCGTTATAACATTAATATCATATTATATAGGCAGATATGTGCTTGCTGATCTACATCACGCAGAAGCAATAGCACAGGGAACCTATTCTGCAGAAATGCTCGGTTCTTCAATGGCATTTTTAACGCTTTCTATGGCAGAAATTTTCCATGCATTTAATATGCGTTCGCTTAACAATTCAATCTTTACAATGAAAAAGCAAAATATTTGGCTTTGGGGCGCTGCTGCACTTTCCTTGATACTAACAACTGTAGTGGTAGAGGTTGACTTCTTGGCAAATGCATTTGAGCTTGCACATCTTGATTTAATGGAGTATGGCATTGCAATGGCTCTTGCGTTCCTTGTAATTCCGATCGTTGAAATAGTTAAGCTTATTCAAAGAATAATAGTGAAAAAACAATCTAAATAAAAGTAAAAAATCTTGTGTCATTCGGCACAAGATTTTTTATTTTAAATTGAATTAAAAGTCTATTTCTGTAAATAATAACCTTGACTAAATATTCAAGGAGAAAACAAATGAATGAAAATGTAAAAGGAAGAGCAGCTTTCCCCAAAAAACGAGCTTTAAAAGACTCAAAAGCCTTTGACTTTTTGCAAAAGCTTGGCAAGGTGCTAATGGTTGTAATTGCCGTAATGCCGGCTGCAGGAATTATGATAAGTATAGGCAAGCTTATCCCAATATTTGGTGCAGAGGCAGAATGGCTTTTAAGAATAGGCACAATTATTGAAAACATCGGTTGGGCAATAATTACCAATCTTAATATTTTATTTGCTGTTGCCATTGGAGGCTCTTGGGCTAAGGATAGAGCAGGAGGGGCATTTGCAGCTCTTCTTTCATTTATATTAATTAATAATATTACCGGAAATATATTTGGTGTAACCAACGCAATGCTTAATGATCCGAACGCTGTCACACATACGCTTTTTGGGCAAGAAATAGCAGTAGACGGTTATTTTACATCTGTTTTGGGAGCGCCGGCGCTAAACGCAGGCGTGTTTGTAGGAATAGTAGCTGGATTTGTCGGAGGAATTGTATATAATAAGTTTTACAATTTCCGAAAGCTACCCGATGTTCTATCCTTCTTTAACGGTAAAAGATTTGTTCCGCTTGTTGTAATTTTGTGGTCGGTAATAATCGCACTTGTTTTCGCTCTTGTGTGGCCGCTTGTTCAGCTTGGTATAAATAACTTTGGTGTTTGGATAGCAAATTCAGCTGACACATCACCTGTTTTAGCACCGTTTGTGTACGGTACCTTGGAAAGGCTTTTGTTGCCATTTGGCTTGCATCATATGTTGACTATACCAATGAATTATACATCCTTTGGCGGTAGCTATATCATTCAAACAGGAATAAATGCAGGAAGCGTTGTATACGGTCAGGATCCGTTGTGGCTTGCTTGGATAAATGACCTTATTAATTTAAAGAGTGCAGGCAATATTGAAGCATATAATGCACTTTTAAACGGTGTTACCCCTGCACGCTTCAAGGTTGGACAAATGATAGGTGCATCAGGTCTTTTACTTGGCGTTGCTCTTGCAATGTATAGACGAGTTGATAAGGATAAAAGAGCAAAATATACCTCAATGTTTCTCTCAGCAGCTTTAGCAGTATTTTTAACGGGTGTAACCGAACCAATAGAATTTATGTTTATGTTCTGCGCAATACCGTTATATATTGTATATGCGCTTATTCAAGGCCTTGCCTTTGCTTCTGCGGGAATAGTTAATTTAAGACTTCATTCCTTTGGTAATTTGGAGTTTGCCACAAGATTACCCATATCCTTTAAGGCAGGACTTGGTTGGGATGTGTTTAACTTTGTTATTGCTTGTTTAATTTTCTTTGCAATAGGCTATTTTGTTGCGTATTTTATGATTGGAAAATTCAATTATGCCACACCGGGTCGACTTGGCAACTATACTGATATTTCTCAAGATGATGAATCAAAAAAGGATGGAAAAGCAGATAATTCCCCGAGCAATTCTCAAGCAGAGGCAATAATAGAGCTTTTGGGTGGACGTGACAATATTGTATTAGTAGATGCTTGTATGACAAGATTGCGTGTTACGGTAAAGGATTCGGAAAAGGTAGCGGATGTGTCAAAATGGAAATCTCAAGGTGCGCTTGGCTTATTCAAAAAAGGCAACGGAATACAAGCGGTATATGGACCAAAGGCAGATGTTTTAAAATCCGATATAAACGATATTTTATAGATGAAGCTTTTAACCTTGAATACCCATAGTCTGATGGAATCAAATCATGAATCCAACTATAAGATACTTGCAAACGTTATAGAAAAAAGAAATATAGATATAATTGCTTTACAAGAAATTATGCAGCCAATAAATGGAGCAACAATGTGTAATGATTGCTTGGGCATCCCTTTAAAGAAAGGAAACTATGCTTCTTTGATAATGGATGAATTGAATAAAAATGGAATAAAATATAACCTTTTATGGCTTGGATTTAAAAAAAGCTACAATAGCTTTGATGAAGGTCTTGCAATTATTTGTAAGGGTCATATTGAAGAAACGAGAGCGATAACCTTAACTCCATTTGATGACTATAATAATTGGAAGACGAGAAAAGCCTTGGGCGCAAAAATCGATGGTAAGTGGTATATTTGTGTTCATATGGGCTGGTGGGACGATAAAGAGGCTCCATTTGAGCAACAATTTTGTAGCCTTGTAAATGAACTTCCGGTAAACGAAGAAATATATCTTTTGGGTGACTTTAATTTAGAAGAAAATCAAAAAAATGAGGGCTATGATTTAGTGATTAGTAAAGGCTTTTATGACACCTATAGCTTAGCATTAGATAAGGATAACGGAATGACTGCTCATAGTCAAATAGATGGCTGGAATAAAGAAAAGAAACAGCGACAAATGAGAATAGATTATATTTTTACAAATAAAATGAAAAAAATCCAAAGCTCCTTTACAATATTTAATGGAGAAAATGAAGAAATAATTTCAGACCATTTTGGCATAATAGTAACTCTTTGAAAGGAAGAAAAATGAGAAAAGCCGGCATACTTTTACCCATAACAGCAATACCGTCAAGCTACGGAATAGGTGGCTTTAGTAAGGAAGCATATGAATTTGTAGACTTTTTAAAGGAAGCGGGTCAATCCTATTGGCAAATACTGCCAATGGGACCTACCGGATTTGGAGATTCACCGTATCAAGCATTTTCATCCTTTGCAGGAAATCCGTATTATATTAGTCTTGACAGCTTAATAGAAGAAGGCCTGCTTACAAAGGATGAATGTGATAATGCTGATTATGGTGGAGATGAAAGAAATATAGATTACAAAAAAATTTATAATTCAAGGTTAAGGCTCTTGCATAAAGCATATAAAAGAGCAGATACCAAACAAGACAGTGCATTTCACGATTTCGTTGGCGAAAATGTAAAATGGCTTGAGGACTACGCTTTGTTTATGGCTCTTAAAGACTATTTTGGCGGAAGACCTTGGTATGAGTGGGACTTGGAAATCAAAATGTGTCAAGCAAAGGCAACAGAGAAGTATAATGAAATATTACACGGTGAGGTAACCTTTTGGAAATATTTGCAATATAAGTTCTATTCACAGTGGTATGAGCTAAAGAAATACGCAAACGATAGGGGCATAAAAATAATTGGTGATATTCCAATTTATGTAGCATATGATAGCGCTGACGTATGGTCGAATTCAGCACTTTTTCAGCTTGATGTAGATAAAACACCTATATGCGTTGCAGGATGCCCGCCCGATGGATTTTCAAAAAAGGGTCAGCTATGGGGAAACCCGTTATACAAATGGGAGATACACAAGGAAACAGGCTACCTTTGGTGGATTTATCGTATAGAGCATTGCTTCAAGCTATATGATACCTTAAGGATTGACCATTTCAGAGGCTTTGACGAGTATTATTCCATAGAATACGGAAGTAAGGAAGCAACTAAAGGAAAATGGGAAAGCGGTCCGAAAAAAGCCTTATTTGACGCGGTGTTTGATAGGCTTGGCAAAAAAGAAATAATAGCAGAGGACTTGGGCTTTATTACCGAAAGCGTTAAGGACTTGCTTGAGGAATGTGAATTCCCCGGGATGAGAGTTTTTCAGTTTGGCTTTGACAAAAGAGACACAGGAGCAAAAAACAACTATCTTCCCCACAATTATATTGAAAATTGCGTGGCATATACCGGTACTCACGATAATCCAACAATAGTTTCGTGGTTTTTTGAAATAACCGAAGAGGAAAGAAAGGATGTAAGAGCGTATCTTTGCGATAATTACACTCCCAATTCCGAGGTTCATCTTCCAATAATAGGCACAGTAATGAGGAGTAAAGCTAAGCTTTGCATAATTCCTATACAGGACTATTTAGGCTACGATAGTCGCTCAAGAATAAATAAGCCCGCAACAGTAGGAAGCAATTGGACATGGCGACTAACAAAAACTGACTTGAATAAAAAATTAGCTAATCAAATTTACGAAATTACTCGACTTTGTGGCAGGGTGGATGATAGTAGTAACGATATATAAAAGATTAACAGGTGTGAGCTTGCACACCTGTTAATCTTTTATATAGACCAATATGTCCTCAACCTTGCAGTCCAAAAAACTACATAAATCATTTAATGTGGTTGTATTGATAGGCTTGTTATGCTTTAATCTATCAAGTAAGCTTCTGCTAACACCAAAATCATTTATAAGCTTATATGTTGAAACACCCTTTTCCTTCATAGTTCTATAAAGTGGCTCATAGGAAATCATATCTATCACCTCTTTAATAGTATAAAATATACTGAACATCTTGACAATTGTCTATAAATAGAGTATAATGTAATAAGTATTATCTACAAATAGATAACAAATTATGCGAGGTAAATATGAAAAGAAAACTAATTATTACAATAACTTTGATTGCAATTTTAACTTTATTGTTTGCAATTTCTGTCAGTGCCGACACCCCTGTGGAAACATGGGACATTTCTGCAACAGCAGAAGACAACGTAACAGCTTGTCTTTACGAAAACGATGGCTACTATACCCTTAAAATCAGCGGCACAGGTGATATGATAAGCTGGAATCCCCATTTAGATGTACCATGGTATTATACTTATAGGACAGAAATTTCCGAAGTAACAATAGGTAACAGTGTAACAAACATAGGCAGTAGGGCGTTCTATGGTTGCACACGGTTAACGAGCGTAACAATAGGTGACAGGGTAACAAGCATAGACTATAGAGCGTTCTATGGTTGCAAGGGATTAACAAGCATAACAATACCCGACAGTGTAACGAGCATAGGAGACGATGCGTTCTATGATTGCTCGAACTTTGAATATAACGAATATGGTAACGCATATTATTTGGGAAATGAAAACAATCCTTATTATGCGCTAATAAAAGTAAAGGATAGAGCAGTAACAAACTGTGAGATAAAAGTAGGAACGAAAGTTATAGCTTCATCAGCCTTTGCAAGTTGCGGTGAATTGTCAAGTGTGAAAATACCCGACAGTGTAACGAGC
>JAFTZI010000126.1 GCA_017461055.1 Clostridia bacterium
ACGGTTTTGGTGGGAATTACTCCACAAAAACTGCAAGAGAAATTGTACATATGGTGGCATCTGACGAGTGTGAGGAAATAATCGAAATTCTTAACTGCTACGGTGCGGTTGTAATAGACGAAACAGAGCTTTACCGTAACAAAGGCTCACTGCAAAAAGCGCTTGTTTTCGCATTGGAGGATGTAACCTCAGCAGTTGTGATTACAGCAAGCAAGCCTTTTGATAAGGAAGGCTACGACAGCGCCTTTTTAGAGTACATAAACAAAGGAACAATTATAGAGCTTTAAAGCTTGATACTTGAAGCTTATCAGCATTTTGGAATAGACTTACGAAAAACGCAAAGGAGGACATTATGAAGAAATTTATTGCTATTTTATGCTTAGCTTTTTTGATAATGGCTTTTTGCGCTTGCGGTAATGAGAATGTGCCAAACAGCTCTCAAAGCAGTGCGAATAATACCGATGTTGACGATAGCCAAAATGGCGGAGCGGAGCAGCCTTGGTACACCTTGTACAAAAGCGGTGAGGTTGTAGCTTTGCAAACAGAAAAGTTTGAGTGCGACGAATTGGGTAATTGCTTGAAAATACCCGTAGTGCCTGTGTTAAGAGGGCTTGGCGCTGACATTGAATGGGTAAGCGACACCGTTGCCACGGTTGTATTTCAAAATATTACATACACCTTGGACACAGAGCAGGGAACTATGATAGAAAACGGGTCTACGGAGTCAATTTTCCATATATTGCCACCGGGCTTTGACGGTGGTAGAAATTATCCTGAACATATAGACGGCAAGGGTGAAAATTTTTCGGTCGATTATTATACCTTTAGAGGTAGCTTGATCGTAAGGCAGATGTTTCCTGATTGGAACAATGAAAAAATATTCTTTCTGCCAAATCTCACATATGACGGGTATAATTTGCGCGTTAACGGAACGAGCTTTGCTGATGCAAGCATTGTAATACACGACTCAGGCTATCCAACTGCATTTGCCTTTTCACTAAACGATATTTTAATGGGCTGCGGCTTTGACATTGAATGGGTAAGCACGCTTGAAGCGGTTGCTTCCAAAAACGGAAAGGAATATCTGATAAATTACAGTGAGTATACCTTTACAGAAAAAGGCACAGAGAAAAATCTCCTTGATATCTTAGATAACTAAGAGAATTACGGGTGCAATTATATTTATGAAAACGGTATAGTAAAGCTGTTGGTTGATTTTGAAATACTACGTGCATTAATGGCAGAAATTGATGCGCCCATATATGCTCAAGGGTACTCGCAGCAGGCATACGTCTGGTCCGATTACGGTGAATAACCCGAGTGGAGTGTCGTTAATTTTACATAAAAAGCAAGAAAACTTTTGCTTGGGGTGGCTTGAATGAAGCAATATGAGAACGTTACCTGTCCGCAATTGGCATTCAATTGGTCAATTAAGCTGATAGAAAGCTTTTTAATACCTATTTTGCTTGCGTTTTTGTTTGACGACGTGTTTTTGAAGGTGGCATTTATTGCCTTTGGGGTGTTAGATTACATAATATCTTCAATGCTAACAGGGTACGGATTTTCCGTGATGAAGGCTTTTGTTTGGTTTAAGATAGGTCAAAACGGTGTTTCCAATGCCTTTTACAAAATCGTATGGAATGAAATCCAATTGGAAAGCATCTATTTTGAACACATTAAAATAAAAAGAACATTAACAAACAATCATAAGCTTAAATTTGTAGCAGGCGATTGCGGTATTGTGATGATGATTCAAAAGGAAAAATCTAACAGTACCTTTAAAAACTATTCGCTGAAAAAGACAGTGTGCATTCCGTTAAATGCTCACACTAAAACAGCATTGTTGAAAAATTGTCCCGAGGGGTCAACTGTAAAAAACGCATTAAACGAATTTGACGAAGAATATATCTTGGAGTTAATTTGCGAAAAAGAGTCAAAAACAAATAACAAAAAATCCAAATTAGCCGTTTCAGCTTTGGAAATTTGCGAGGACAGGGTTAAGTAAGCCCTGTCCTATATTATCAAATTATACTTGAATTTCATATTATATTGTGTTATATTATAATAAATAATAGCATTTTGTAATAGACTTACAAAAATATTAAGGAGAAAATTATGAAGAAAAAGCTTTTATTAATTATTTCAATGGCTGCGGTGCTTATGTGCTTGCTTGCGCTTTGCGTTTTTGCTGAAACGGTTTACGTTAACTCAGAGGGTAAGCAGGTAAGCGCAGACGATAGCTACATTGCATACGAATTTGAAATTTCGGATGCTTACCAATCAAACGGTAACTGTAGAATTAAGTATGTTTACTTACATGACACAAGTGTTACAAAAATTGTTATTCCCGAAATTGAGCTTACTAATTCTAAGGGCACAGTTTATAAAATGGCGGAGTATAGCTACGTAAGACTTTCACCAAGCTGGGGCGATACTTGGTCCGTATATGCATTAGACGATAAGGATACAAAGGCTAACAGCCTCCACGCACAAATTACCGAGGTTGAAATACACGTTCCCGTTCTTCCCGACGGAGCCAACTCAAGCGGTAACTTTGCAAACTGGACAGGACTTGAAAAAATAAGCTTCTTTAAAAAAGCCTACGAGCCGCAAAGCAAGGGAGGCTCCTTCTATAACTGTACTGCGCTTAAAGAAATCCACTTTTACGGTGAAAACAATGTGCTTTCGGGCAACTTTTTCCAATATATGAGTGCAGGCAGTAAGGTTGTATTCCACGAGGACGCAACAGGTACAATCAAAAACTGCGCTATGCAGAGCTTAAACGGTAAGGACTGTACAGTGTATTTAAACGAATTAATGCAGCCACAGGATGCAACCGACCCACGTCTTACCTGGAACAAAAACAGTAACGGACTTTTAAAATTTGTTCTGTTGGTTAAGGATGCAACAGGCTATACAGATGAGCAAATGGTATCATATGAAACTATTTGGCAAGCAGGCAACAGCAAGAGCGCAAC
>JAFTZI010000127.1 GCA_017461055.1 Clostridia bacterium
CAAAAAAGAGCCAAACGGCTCTTTTTTAATAAATCGTTTATGAAACAATGTCGAATTAATTTGTTTTTATTGACTTTACCATATTTTAATGATAAAATAAGAAGGAAATAAATTATCTACGATGCTTTAAGCTTATATAACTTGAAGTATCAAATTATGCGTTTATTTATAAATGAAAACAGGTTAGGATTACGTATATGAGATTAGAAAGACTTTCAAATAACAACATTAGCTTATTTGAGCGTGCGTTTGAGCTTTATAAGTCATCTTTTCCAAAGGATGAAAGACGTGATGAACTCGAGCAAGAACGCATTTTGAAAAAAGACGACTATCATTTTGATTTGATTATGGATAACGAGAATTTTATAGGTGTAATGCTATACTGGGAAACTGACGAGTTGATTTTCTTAGAGCATTTTGCAACATGCCCAAAAATTCGTGGAGAGGGCTATGGAACAAAAGCCTTAGATTTGTTAAAGGCGAAAAATAAGGTGATTTTGCTGGAAATCGAACCGCCCGTTGATGAAATCACACAAAGAAGATATAATTTTTACAAGCGTAATGGTTTTGTAATGAATTCTGTCCATCATATTCAAGCCAAATATCACGTAGGAGACGTGGATTTGGAGCTTAAGGTTTTATCATATCCAAGGGTTTTGGAAAATGACGAATATCGCGATTTTTATGAATATATGACCCGAGAAATAGGTATTCAAGCAAAAAAATCAACCGATGTCACAATACGCAAGCTCGAGGATAGTGATGATTTAAGTCAAGTGGCGAAGCTAATATATTTAACCGACCCATATGTATATCCAACATGGTTTAATAGTATGGATGAGGGTATAAAGGTTATAAAAGAAATGATCAACCTACCCACACTGTATAATAAGGAAAATATAACAGTTGCAGCAATGCCTGATGGCTATATTGCAGGAGTAATTGTAGCAAAGCAAACGCCTTTTGCCGAAGAATATGAGGCTGCTCGTAAAGCCTGTGAGCTTAGCGGAGTGCAAGTGGGCGACAAAACCAAGGTTATTTTTGATGTGTACTATTCTAAAATGGGACATGAAAGGGATGGGTATTATATTGCCAACGTTTCAATAGATCCTGATTACAGAAAACGAGGAATAGCCGCATCATTGTTAAGCAAGGTAATAGAAGGTAAGACTCATTGTTCACTCGAATGTGTTATAGCAAATCGGGGAGCATGGAGGTTATATCAAAGGCTTGGTTTTCAAATTGCTTTTGAATATCCTGGAGTTCGCGGTATTCCGTGCTATAAAATGAATTACAGAAAGTAGGAACAGGAATGGATATATTTATTAGTTATAGGCGCGAGGGCGGTTATGCCATGGCTCGATTGCTTTATGAATGCTTTCATAATGCGGGGTTGTCCGTGTTTTTAGACCTCGAAGAATTACGTGCAGGACCATTCAACACAAAGCTGTATGAAGCCATTGACAATTGCGAAAACTTTATTTTGGTGTTGCCTCCTAAGTCGCTAGACAGATGTCAGTTTGAGAATGACTGGTTAAGGCTCGAGGTAGAATACGCGATAAAGCAAAAAAAGAATATTATACCAATGATGATGGTTGGATTTAGCTTCCCTGATAATTTGCCGCCTTCATTACAGGTGCTTCCGTTTTTTAATGGAGTTCAATCCAGCCGCGAGTACTTTGATGCAACGATAAAGAAGATCATTTCAATGCTTCGTGGCGTTGACTTAGATGCAGGCAAAATTAATGTAAATGAACGGCACGACGATGTACGTTATTATTATGATGAAGACGAAAAAGAAAAGCATAGATTGCGTACAGAGGATGCTCTTTTGGCAAAATTTGAAAAGTCTTTGGTGGAAAAACTGCTTGAAGGCAAAGAGGATGTTGTTTGTCTTGATGTAAATGTGTTGAGCACAACAGGCTCGTATGCTCGTTTGAACTATCCTCAAATCGGTAAGGTGATTGCTCTTACATATAATGAAGATATAGTAAAAAGAGGAGTTGCAAAAAAGGTTGACGGAGAGAATGGAGATAAAATTGATTTCTTTAAGGTCCAATTTGAAGCAGACGATTTTGAATATCAGCTTGAGGAATGTTTAGAAAAAGCCGATGTTGAAGGTGTCGACATTGTATATTTAAGTATGGCAATTATGGATTTGAAAAAGCCTTTCAAGGTTCTTCAAGCAATCCAAAGCTGTTTAAATGAAAACGCTGTAATGATAGTTCGCGATGTTGATGACGGTGCTGTTTTTGCTTATCCGGATAAGGATGGACTTTTTCAAAAATTTCAGTCTTTCTATATTCATAACATTTATAGTGGTTATCGATACACAGGCAGACAGGTATATTCATATATTAGAAAGCTGGAGCCGAAAGAAATTTCGCTTGAGCGCTATGGCATAAATACATCTAATATGTCAAGAAAAGATAAAAAGTCACTTTTTGAAAGTTGGTTTAGCTTTATACCAAATGACTTTGCACGTATGCTACGCGAGGATCCTGAATCAAAGATTGCAAAGGAAGCAGTAGAATTTTGTAACAAGTATTACGATGAGTTAAATGAACAGTTTTTTTCTCGCGACGTATTGTTTTCTGCCGGTTATGTTATATACACCGTTAAATTTTAGTAATATTGTAAAAAGAGCCCGTTTGGGCTCTTTTAAATTATCTTTTTTTCTTTTTCTTAACCATATTAAGCGCAATATATGCGCCAATCAGCAAAGCAACTGTTACACCTAAAATTAAGTACATAGAGGAAACACTAACCTTGGTATCAAAGAAATATATGTTACAGTCAATAGAGTCCCTGATTGACTCCACCACCTGACTTGGCACACCCTCATTTCCCATTTCCTCAAGAACACCGTTCATTGCGTGGTTTCGCACAAGTGCCGTTCCATAGGTTCCCGGCAGAAATGAAATAACATTTTGAAGCCCGTCGGCAAATGATGAAATAGGCATATAAGCACCGCAAATAAAGCCATAGCAGGAGCTAACAATACTGCCAACTGCCGAAATTTGTCCTTGCGTAGACAAAAAGTAGTTAATAACCGATGAAAGCGCAGTTCCAAAGAGTGACAAAAGCACCACATCCAAGGTCAGTAATAAAACGTCAGCAACGGACATATACCAACCTATAATTCCTACATAAGCAAGGCAAATTACCATTGCAATTAAGCAAATTATCAATGTAGAGGCAAAGGATGCAAGATAGTAGCTAACCGATAAAATTGATGACTTAACGGGCGCAATTCTTAGGTCCTTAATAGTTCCGTTTGCCTTGTCCTGTACCATTAAAAAGTTAGAGCAAAAGGCAACAGTAATGCAGGAAACCGCCAGCAAGGATGAAATTAACTGCCCACCGACAAGTCCGTTCATAATGCCATCATCAAGGGTAAATCCGTTTGGCAAGCTTGAAACAAAGGCATCCTCATATACCTTTGCAAGAAATGTCGCATATAAAACAAGCAAAATAGCAGGCGTTATAAGGGAGGTAAAGAACATTCCCTTGTCCTTAAAAAACAGCTTGATATTTCTTTTAAGCATAATTACAAGTGTTTTCATTTCTTGTCCTCCTCTCCAAGAGCCTTGCCCGTAACATTAAGAAAAACATCATCCATTTTTCCCTTGGTTATTTCATAATCTGTAAAAATGTCAGGGCATTTAATAATCAATTCCGTTGCCACCCTTGTGTTAGGCACAGAAATTCGAAAGGCATCTCTTATGGCTTCATATTTATAGCCCAAATTCTTTATAGCTTCCTCATTACAGGAATAAATGGTGATATAATCTCCTGTATAGCTGTTTTTAAGTTCAAGAGGCGTGCCCTTTGCCGCAACCCTACCGCCATCTAAAATAACTACGAAGTCAGCATCGGAAGCTTCTTCCATATAATGAGTGGTCAAAAAAACAGTCATATTTTCATTTTTACGTAAATCAGTAATGGCATCCCAAAGTATTTTTCGTGTCTGTGGGTCAAGACCGGTTGTAGGCTCGTCAAGAATAAGTATTTTAGGCTTGTGAAGAAGAGCCCTTGCAATATCAATTCTCCTGCGCTGACCGCCCGAAAGCTTGGAAACGGTACGCTTCAAAAGTCCGTCAAGCTCCAGCATAGCGCAAAGCTCCTTTAGCCTTTCCTTAAAGGCAGTATCGGTAATTCCGTAAAGAGAGGCTCTGCTTTCCAAGTTGTCGTAAACGCTTAAGCTACCGTCAAGCACCGAGCTTTGGAATACAACACCTATCTTACTCTTGATACTGTCAAGACTTGTATCAATGCTTTCGTTGTCTATATAAACACTGCCGCTGTCCTTGCTAAGTGCGCCGCACATTATGTTAATAGTAGTTGATTTTCCCGCTCCGTTAACTCCCAAAAAGGCAAATAGCTCGCCTTGCTTTACGCAAAAGCTAAGGTCGTTAACCGCGCAAATATCTCCAAAGGATTTATTAAGATTTTTAATTTCAATTATATTTTCCATAATTGTCCCTCTATATATGTCGTTGCACCTACATTATACACTATTCATAGGTAGAAATTCAACACCGCAAAACCAAAAGGTCAAAAAATCAACGTAACCGGCATTAAAATATTGACATTACCAAGAAAAAAAGTTAAAATGAGTATTAGCAAATATCATAAAGGAGAACAAAAATGAACTACTTTAATAAATACGTGTCAAATACACTTGCTTCATCCTTAAATCAATTGTTTTTTACATCAGACGGAACAAAACTAACAGGCAGAGTATATTATAAAGCATTTTGCCAAGGAACATACGAATATAGCTTTTTATTTAGTGATACCGTCGACAGCACATATGCAGACGGTTCAATTTCAGTGGCAAACGAGACCTCGGGAGAATGGACAATTCACAGCGCAAGGCTTGTAGTTGAAGGTGATATTCAAAATGAGGTACAGCTAACCTTTAACGGCAGCTTAGAAAAAAAGGTTAGTAAGAACGAAAGCTTTTATACCGACCCAATAACCGTAACCGTGGATAGTGATTTCTTTATAGAAATAGAATTTTCAGGAACGAAAATTCCTTATTTTGAGGAAATAATCATTCCTACAAAAAGACTTGAAAATGGCGTTTGGGTAGATGATAAAAAAGTACCGTCACCGTCAATGGTGGGAATAGTGCGAAACGTGGAAAAGAAAATCGGCTTTTTAGGCGATAGCATAACCGAGGGCATTGGCACAAGCCTTGGCTCATATTCCCATTGGAATGCCAAAATAGCAGAATTTACAGGGGAAAAATATTCCTATTGGAACTTGGGAATAGGCTTTGCAAGAGCAGCGGATGCAGCAACAGATGGAGCTTGGCTTGAAAAAGCAAAGCAAATGGACGTGGTAACAATATGCTTAGGTGTTAACGACCTCGGCAGAGGCTACACCGATGACGAAATTAAGAATAATCTTAGAAAAATAGTCGAGGTATTGCAAGAGAACAACGTAAGAACAATTCTGTTTACAATCCCACCCTTTGATTACCAAGAGGAAACAAACAAAAAATGGAGAAGCATTAACGCTTACATTTTAAATGAGCTATCTAAAATTACCGAAATCTATGACGTCGTTCCAATCTGGGGTCAAAGCGCACCGAATGAACATATGGCAAGATACGGCGGACACCCAAACGAAGAGGGCTGCCTCGAATTAGCTAAGGATTTTGTAAGCAAAATTAAGTTGTAATTGAATAATTTAAGTCTAAAAACCATAAAAACAAACGTATATTAATATGAACATATGAACAAGCATAAATAAAAAGCCTCGAATCGAGGCTTTTTATTTTGTAATTCTTATAAATGACCGATTTATAAAGCTTTACCTTTCTGTCAAAATGTTACGTTAGAATAATAGAATAAGGCTCCATCTGACGAGGGAGCTGTCACCTGTGGTGACTGAGGGAGAGAGCATGGGTATAAACAACTTTCAAACCAAATCTATAGTATAATGCAAATCAGTCCGTTTGAGCCTTCGTTGATAACTCTTGTAAGTGTATCGGAAAGACGCGTTCTCGACTCAGGAGAAATATGCTCCAGCTTTGAGTTAAGACCGTCATTTACCATTTCATAAAGTGATTTTCCAAACATATTAAATTCCCAAATTCTCTGTGGATCCTGCTCAATTTCATCAAGCATATTACGCACAATTTCCTGCGATTGTTCCTGCGTTCCTACAATAGGGCTGATTTCTGTTTCAATATTTGCCTTAATCATATGAATAGAAGGAGCAGAGGCTTTTAGCTTAACACCGTATCCGCTTGCGTGCTTTGCCATTTCTGGCTCAGATAGTGTCATATCCTCAGCGCTTGGTAAAACTATGCCATAGCCCGTTGAATTTACCTCATCAATAGCTCTTGTAAATTTATCAAATTCCTTTTTCACCTCAGCTAAATGCTTAATGTTTAAGAATAAATCCTCATCATCCTTTATTGGAATTTCGCAAAGCTCGCTCATTGTCTTGTAATATAGCTCAGGATTTAATTCAATGTTGACATCAACCTCTCCTGTTCCCAAATTGCAAGAAATTATAGGCTCATTATATACATTTTCATTTTCGCTTATCATTTTAGCAGAGCTTTTTATATCATCAATTTTGGAAACTCCCAATATAGAAGCCTTAATTGAGTTGATTAAGCTTTGCTTCAGATAATGACCTTCGTCAATGGAGCTTAGATATTTTGGTAAATTAAATCTTAATTCATTAATACCAAACTGACCAAGCATTAATTCAATAATTCCGTCAAAGTCCTCATTTCCTAACTCTGTTGCATTTATAAGTGCCACGGGGGCACCATACTTTTCCTCAAGTGATAAGGCAAGCTCCTGAGCCTCGCTTGATTCGGGATTTGCAGAGTTTAAAACAATAATAAATGGCTTATTTATGCTTTTTAGCTCATTAATCACTCTTTCCTCGGCAGGCAAATAGCTCTCCCTTTGCAAGTCCCCGATTGTGCCATCGGTAGTAACTACAATACCAACGGTTGAATGGTCCTTGATAACCTTTTTTGTACCAAACTCAGCAGCGCGCTCAAATTCCATTGGCTCCTTGTCCCAAGGTGTCATTACCATTCTTGTTTCACCGTTTTCATCAGCACCGATAGCGCCGTTTACCATATAGCCGACGCAATCAATGAGCCTTACCTTCATTTTTGCATTTCCGATAGAAACTTGAACTGCCTCATCGGGAATAAATTTGGGCTCAGTAGTCATAATGGTCTTGCCGGAGGCGCTTTGAGGAGTTTCGTCCATGGCTCTTTCCTTGTCGTAGCCCGACTCCATATTGGGAATTACAATAGTGTCCATAAATTTTTTAATAAATGTGGACTTACCGCTTCTTACAGGACCTACAATGCCAATGTAAATCTCTCCATTGGTTCTTTTAGCAATATCCTCGTATAAATTCATTTTAATACCCGTCCTTTTTGGTATAATTTTATGGTAAATTATATTCGCAAAAATGGGTGCATATTACCAAAACAGTCAAATATAAGAAAAAGATTGATTTTTCTAAAAAATATGGTACAATTAAATTAAAAACTAAAAGGAATTTTTATTATGGAAAACTATATAAAGGTTAACGAAAAGGTAATTGACGGACACTTACATATAGAGGCTTGGGAGCAGGACGGAGTTTCCTTTCTTGATTTTTTTGATGAATACATTGAACAAGCAGGCTTAAATACAGTAAATATTGCATCCTTGCCATCAGGAGAGAGAAACGTAAGCAATAATATAATGATAGCTTTTTACAAGCTTGCGCATAAAAATGCCTTTGCTCACGGCGGACTTGTTTACCCTGAATACCCCGCACCCGATAAAATGCCACAGGGGATGGATTTTGTAACACAATATAAGGAGCTTATGGAAATCGGCTTTGACGGTATAAAAATGTTAGAGGGTAAGCCAAGCCTGCATAAGCTGATTGGCAAGGACCTTTCCTGTGACCTGTTTGATCCATTTTTTGCAGAGCTTGAAAAGGACGGAACCCACCTGTTATTCCACGTAAATGACCCTGAGGAGTTTTGGGACGAAACAAAGGTATCACAGGAGCTTAAGGATTTAGGCTGGTGCTACTGCGACGGAACATATGCTTCAAACGAAGAGGTGTACAGACAAATTAACAGAGTGCTGGAAAAGCACCCCAATCTTTGCGTTAATTTTGCACATTTCTTCTTTTATTCCTATCATCCGGAAAAGCTTGAGGAGCTGTTTGCAAAATACCCAAAATTGGGTGTTGATGTAACTCCGGGTGGCGAAATGTATATTGCCTTCGACCAAAACCGTGAGTATTACAAAGACTTTTTCGTAAAGTACTCCGAAAGAATACAGTTAGGCACAGACTCAACCTTCCCGGGAAGAATAGAGGGCTGCAGATGGCTGCTTGACAGAGTATACAGATTTTTTGCAACCGATGAGGTGGTTAAGGGCTTTAATGACAGAGAAACAAAGGGTATAAATCTACCCAAGGAAGCAAGAGAAAATATTTTCTATAAGAATTTTGAGCGCACAGTAGGCACAAAGCCAAAGGAAATCAATAAAAAAGCACTTATGGCATACATTGAAAAGTATAGATGCCAAATGACCGAGGACGAAAACAGAAGAGTAGATGAACTAATAAAAAGATTTATCTAAATTTATCATTTGGTGACAAAATCTACATATAATCTAAATTATCTTGACTTTATTAATATAATATGCTACAATATCAGTAATTAAATTTTGGAGGATTTTAAATAATGGACCCGGACCCTAATACTATTTCGGCATTTTTAACAACATTAGCTGAGCCAAGTCTCAACGCAGGCCTGCTTGTGGCAATGCTTGTGCTGCTTGCATTTTCGTTCCTATTTTCTTCGATTGAAACTGTATTTTCAACCTTTAATAAGATTAGAATTAAAAGTCTTGCGCAGGGTGGAGATAAAAGAGCAGAGCTTGTAGTTAAGCTGGATAGTAAGTATGATAAGCTTCTTACCAGCGTGCTTGTCGGCAATAACATAGTAAACATTACACTTTCCTCGGTTGCGACAATATTCTTTATGGACGTAATTGTTAACAGTGAATCTGTGGCGGCAACTGTATCAACAGTTATTACAACAATTGTTGTTTTGATTTTTGGTGAAATATCTCCAAAGGTAATAGCCAAGGAAAATGCGGATAAATATGTTTTGGCGCTTGCCCCTGTTGTTAATTTTATGGTAATAGCATTAACCCCACTTAGCATTATTTTCGGTGGATGGAGCAAGCTTATGCACAAGCTTTTTCATTCAGACAAGCAAAACGCTCTTACAGAGGATGAGTTAATTACCATAGTAGACGAAGCTGAGGAGGGTGGCGTTTTAGAGACCGAGGAGAGTAATCTTATTAAGTCTGCCATTGAATTTAATGATGTATGCGCAGGTGATATTTTAACACCCCGTGTAGATGTTTGTGCAATTTCCAAGGACGACAGCATACAGGACATTGCCAAGCTCTTTATAGAAAGCGCGTATTCACGCTTGCCTGTATATGGCGAGGATTTGGATGATATTATCGGTATCTTGCATGAAAAGGACTTCTTTATTGCATACCATAATAACAATAAAACCATAACCAAGCATTTGCAAAAGCCTGTTCACGTGTCTGAGCACATTAAAATGGCGGATCTTTTACAGGTTTTAAAGTCCAAAAAGTGCCATATGGCAATTGTTGTTGACGAGTTTGGCGGCACAATGGGTATTGTAACAATGGAGGACATCATTGAGGAGCTCATTGGTGACGTTTGGGATGAGCACGACGAGGTAGTAAACGATTACAAGGAATTACCGGACGGCTCATACATAGTAAAATGCTCAGCCGACCTTGATGATTTCTTTGAAAAATTTGATATTATCGTGCCCCCCGAGGAAGAGGATATGCCACAGACAGTAAATGGCTTTATTATGAGAGAGCTTGAATCCTTCCCACAGGTGGGAAACAGCTTTGAATATCGTGGCTTAAGCTTTGAAATCAAAAAAATAGGACCAAAGCGAATCGAAGAGGTTAAGGTAACTAAAATAAATAATGAAGAAAAGGCTGCCGAATAAGCAGCTTTTTCATATAGGAGATAATATGAACGTATTTGACTTTGACGGAACAATTTATCACGGTGACAGCTCAAAGGATTTTGTTTTCTATTGCTTTAAGAAGTATCCAAAGACAAGAAGCAAAATTCCTGCAATTTTATGGTATGGCGCAGGCTTTGGGCTAAGACTTGTAAAAAAGAAAAAATTTAAGGAAAAGCTATTCAGTATAGTAACAAAAATTGACGATTTGCAGGGGGCAGTGTCTGATTTTTGGCAATCGCACGAAAAAAATATACACAAATGGTATATGGAAATGAAGCAGCCAAGCGACGTTATTATCTCTGCATCTCCCGAATTTTTGTTAGAGCCGATTTGTAAAAAATTAGGCACAGAATGTATGATGGCAACAAGAGTGGATGAAAAAACGGGACTCTTCGACGGAGAAAACTGTCACGGTGAAGAAAAGGTAAAGCGCTTTTATGCTAAATACCCCAACGGAGAAATAGATGAGTTCTATTCCGATATGTACTGCGATACCCCTCTTGCCAAATTAGCAAAAAAAGCAGTAATGGTTAAGGGCGAAAAGCTCTCACCGTGGAAAAGGTTTAAATAATGATTTTTGCAAATGCCTAAAATCAATCGAATTTTAAAAGTGCGGTGAGCAAAACCAAATTTGACGATTGCCTAAAATTCAAATGACACGCAACCAATGGCGGAGTTGATGGTTTTCCGCGATTGCCTAAAATTAACACAAATTTAAAAGCTGACACGTATCACTAATGCAAATTAGCGACACAGTGTCAGCTTTTTTGATAATCAATAATTATTCTTCAATTAATGAAGCCTTCTTAATTCTCATATCAATAACTGGTCTGTCGGAATAGTCAGTCTTAACGCCTGCAATTTCATCAACGGTCTCCATAC
>JAFTZI010000128.1 GCA_017461055.1 Clostridia bacterium
CAGCACTTATGCACCACGGCTTTCCGATTTGGACAGATAGCGGTGATTACACAAGCAAGTTATATTACTTAAAGCCAATCGAATAACTGATAAAATTCACCGTTTTAGCGAGTTTTAGCACAAAAAAAGCTATGTAGAGCAAGTCTGCATAGCTTTTTTGTTAATCAATACTTTTTGTCTAATTACTCTCTGCTGCGGGAGCAGGATATGTGTTAATTAAGTGTGTAAGGCTTGCTTCAAGGTAATTCTCAATATAAGTAAGATGCTCTTCCCATGTTGCAAATGCCTTAAATTCAGCAGGAACACTCCAAGCACCCATTGCTTCGGTTGCGCTTGTGTTGCCTATAAGGTTCCATACCTCAAAGTTCTTTTCGTATGCATCAGCGTGCTCTCTTGCGTATGCAAGACTGTCTGCTACTGAAGCTCTTAAGGTAGCTGCATTGTCGTTAAGCTCTTGTCCTACAAGTTCCTTGAACTCTTCAAATTGCAATAACTGATTGAACCAGTAGTTTTGTGATTTTGCCCAAAGGAATGTTGTATCTCTAAAGCTTGAAGCATTTGTGCCTGCGCCGCTCTTATGAGTTACATTACCAACTGACATGTCAAAATCCCAAAGAGGGTCAGCTACAAGCTTTCCGTTTGCATCCTTGTAATAGTAAACGCTTGAATAGTTAACGTCAGGATTCTTGAACCACTCATAAATAATGTATGCCTGCGCAAAGGACTTAACGTCTATAAGCTGGCAAAGCGCTTCATAATTTTCTGCTGTCTTGTCGGCATACATTGCATCATGGCACTGTTGTAGGTAGCCTTGAATGTACTCAAGATACGGCGCTGCCTTTTCAGCATCAAAATTACCGTCAGCATCGAAGAATACATCCTCAGGGTCCTTAATTACAAATGGCTTTTGACCGCCTGTGATTGTTACGAACACGTCACCGTCCTTGGTGTAGTTAGCAAGATTTTTGTTGCTGCTGTCCGATGCCCAAGCATCCATTTCAACAAGGTAGCCGATGCTATCGGGGTCAACCATACCGTCTTGGTTTGCGTCAGCACCCTCGTCCTCGGCGGTTACGTTAACACGGTTTTCCTTAATCTGAATCTGCTCGCAGAGGTAGTAAACGCCTCTGTACTCGCCATTTAGGTAAAGCTCAACGCTTTGTCCCATTGATGTGTAGCCAAGCTCGGACATTGAAAGACCTGCATTTAATGCAAGCATATTTCTTACAAGGGAGTAATCTCTTGCATCGGCTAAAAGTACCCAAGTCTTTTCTTTACCGTATCCGAACAAGTTTTGCTTGTCTTCAAACTTGAACTTATACGGTTTTTTGTCAAACTTGTCCCAAGTAGAGTTTCCTCTGCCCTTAATTTCGGCCGCTTGACCGCCTATGCTGTTGCCTGTTTCTGTGTCAAGCAATGTAATTTCACAGTCAACATAATCATCCTTAGATGTTATGCTAAGACCTGTTGCTGTGTCAATTGTGAATACAGGTAAGCCTGTGCTTTTTGGTGTAAAGTATGCTACAAGCTCTGATTTTGCCTTTGGTGAATACTCAATTGTAGCATTTGTGGTTCCGTCACTCCAGCAAGCAAACTGGTAACCTTCTTTTGCAACTGCGGTAACAGCGCTTGACTTATCGCCCTCTCTTACAATTTGAGAAGTTTCACCTGTAAGAGTACCCATTGTATCATCGCAGGTAAATGCAACATCATACTTTGGAGCAAGCTCCTCCGAAATAAACTTAAAGGTTAAGCTTGACGCATATTCCTGTTGAGTAATGTTATTGTATATGTCGTGACAGAGATAATCAACCTTTTCTCCGTCTGTAACGTATACGCACATTACGATAGGTGTTTCATAGTAGGTTGAAGTCTTGTCAAAGCCCTTTATGATAAAGTTGAATTCGTAATATTCTTTTTAAATCGGCAAGGCAAGAACCTTGTCCACATTAGCTGTTAAATCCGGATTTAACGGCTCATAATTTGTCATATCAGCATCACCGGGAGCTACTGCCAAAACACCGTAGGAGATATTCGGGCAAGCCTCAAGAGATTTAGCATTTGTTTGATATCCTAAGCAAACACGGTCGCCGCCGATTTGTGCGGAATAGCCCAAGAATGTAAGCTGTGGAGCATATTCGGTTGAATTTTCAGAATAATCACATCTTTGGCACAAGTCACCTATTTCAAATGATGTCAACGCATCAGTATATGTGTTCTTTTGAGCTAAATCGTGTCCATCATAGAAAGCAATACAGCTTGGCACATCATAAACCAAGAGATAACCCTCTAAATTATTGTAATAATCCTTATTTGTCAAATATTCTTCATAGGTAATAGGAGTATTATATGTCAAGCCTTTGCTTGTCGCAGTTGCCTCATCAAAGGATGCGATAAAATGTCCATCAACAAGAGCCTTCATATCCTTTGCCTCTTCAAGAGTGCCTGCAAAGAAGAACACAATATCCCTTGTTATATCTGTGAGCTCACCTCTGTCTTTATGAACGCCTGCCCTGTATGCGCTAAATTTAGAGCCTTGGGTAGTTATTGTGTTAGGAATGTAGAAATACTTTATTCTAATGTTATTCTCAACATTATCAACATAAAACCTTGCAGGGTCAGAGTTCAAGTAGCCCGCAAAGGTCATATTAGCTCCCAAAATAATAGTTTCAGGGACGCCACAGCGCCAGAACACGTCGTTTTCAAGCCTTACCATTGTGCTTGGGAACTTTACGTAGTTAATAGAAACGCATTCTCTGAAGGATTTAGTCTCAAGGGTTTTTATTCCTTCCGGGAATGTTATGGCTTTAAGATTAGCACAATAATTAAACGCATTTGATGAAATTGTTGTATATATTGATTTGTTATTCTCAAATTCAAGCGTGATTATCGGTGCGCGATAGCAAAGATAATTAGGGATGCTTGTAAGTGTTTCGGGCAAGTAAAGCGCTAAAAGGTATGAGCCGTCTGCTATCTGACAATATTCACTTGAGTTTCCGTTTGGAACGGTTGTAGCATTCGCCTGATACATATATGCAGACAAGGACTTAACACCTGTGCCAAAAAAGTTAACACTGACAACGTTTTTTGCGGTAATTCCCGTGATTGAGCCGGTACCGTGTGTATACAAGCCATTTGAATTAACGCTGCCTGCCTCGCCCAAGGTTTTAGCACTCTTTACAACGATATTTCGTGTAAAGCCATCTCCTACCGTCTCGTCTGACACAACGTACCATGTAAGAGCATTGCCCTCGCTGTCAGTCTTGGCAAAGCCGACTCCGCTTGATGAGGTAATAATCTCAAACCTGTATTTGTCTTTATTGTTTGCATCAATGGCAAACATTGTTTTTGCGCTGAAAAGTAAATTACCGTCAACAATTTCATTCTCATAGTAATAATACGTTCTCTCCACTAAATGCTGCTCGGTAGGCATTGTAGCCGCGCTTACGCTTATGGCAAACAGACAAGCAAGCATAGCTACTACCATTAAAGAAATTAATAGAATTTTCTTTTTCATTGTTTCTCTCCTTTGTAATTGTTATCGAATAATGACGGTTTGGTTATTTAATATAGTGACAAAACGTGTTTTGTTGAAATTGTCCAATATTTTTAAGCTTACCGTTCTCATTATATATAAAACCACTATAATTTTATCATAACGCCTATGTAAAGTCAACATTTTCTTTCATGTAAACAATTTTTTGTCATATTGCACAAAGCTTCAAGCTAAAAAAGCTATGCAGAGAGCGAGCCACTCTCTGCATAGCTTTTACTTATAATTCAGTTTTTGCTTTAATTACGCGGTTGCGGATTTATTTTACAAAATCGTTATAGGTTACGTATGAATACTTTGCGCCCTCGTTAGGATCAGTTGCCTGGATGTAGAAAACTTCATTTTCATCATCGGTTGTGGCTATTACGTATGCTCCAAGACATAGGTTGGCTGACTTTTGCTCTTCTGTTGTAAAGCCGCTGATTTTAAGCTCAAAGGCAACGTGCTTATACTGTGTCATATCAACTACAATAGCGCCGTCGGTATTCAATACATCGCCTGCGCCAAGCTTTTTCTCGGATATGGCAAATGCGCCGTAGGATATAGCAGAGCCGGTAGCCTCCTCATAAAAAGCAATTGCATTTTCGTTAACCGAATAGCCGATTGCAATGCTGCCCGCACCGTTTTCGGGAGATGAGAAGCCACGGCATTCAATCAAAGCAGGGAGTGTCTCGGTTGTGTTATTTTTGCAGCCCGCATTTGTACAGCCTGTTATTCTTGTACCCTCTTTATCAAGCCTTGGGTAATTGATTGCAACTGATATGTTGTGTTCTCCACCGTAAAAGGCGTCGCACACACCGTAATCATAGATAATATAGTTGCCGCTTGCGTATGATTCGGAATTTGCGCTGTACTCTGACCAGCTTATTTGAGTAGCTCCTGTAAACTTCCCGTTGTTATCTCCTGAGGATGTGGTTGTGTTTTTAAAATTATCCATTGCCACTGCCAATTCCTCTGCGGTTCCTGTGTAGAAAAATTTAATGTTATTTGAGCTGCCACACTGGAATGCGTATGATACCTGATATGCGGTATCGGGAGCATCCTTATAAAAGCTTGCGGGGATATACATCTCCTTCAAGCCCACAGCATTAAAGACAAAGCTGTGATGGTTTTGATAGCCGTTGGTAAAATGCTTAAAGTTCTTACCCAATCTTATAACCTCAACAGTTGCGTTCTGGAAAACTCTTTCCCTTGCGGTTACAATTGTATCGGAGAACTGAACGTCCTGGATTTTTGAGTTAATAAAATATCTTTCGGGAATTTCTGTGGGTCCGTTTGGCAAAATGATCTTTCCTATAATTGCTCTGCCAAAGAAGCATCTTGGCATTTCGGTAATAGGCGCGGAGTTACCGTAGGTTACAAGCTCTACGGTGCTTTCAGCCAAGGGTCCGTAATCATCAGTGCCCAAAATTACAGCGCTTGTAATTGTTGCGGGAACGATAAAGGTCTTTAAGGTAGAAATGTTAGAAAAGGCTCTGCCCCCAACGGTTGTAAGCCTTGAGCTCTCGGTAAACGGGCTGTCTATAATGCTTGTATAGCTGAAGGCGTGTTCACCGATTGTCGTTACACTGTCAGGAATTGTTACGTATTTTAAGCCTGTTTGATGGAAAGCCATATTGCCTATTGTGGTAAGATTGTCATTGCTTGCAAAGGTCACTTTTTCAAGAGATACAGCATTATAAAATGCTGCTCCGTCATTTTTGCTTTTTCCGCTAATTTCCGTAACAGAGCTTGGTATATTAATTTCTCTTAAGCATCTTGCATCGTGGAACATAACGTGAGAAATAACAGACACAGACACCTCATCGGGAATTTGGCAAATAAGAATCTTTGAGCCTTGACCAAATCTTGAAGGCAAGCTTGTCAAAGTCTTTGGCAAATATACAAACAAAATCTCCGTTGCGTTAGGCGAAAATGTGTATACACTGCTTCCTCTGTATCCATCGTGTGCAAGACCTAAGGATGTAATGCCCGCATCATTTGGGAAATTAACGGATACAACATTATACTGGGTAACGGTTGAGCCGATATAGCTGTACTTACCGTTAGTAATGCTGAAATGGGCACTGTCGGTTGTCAGTACACAGTCAACGGTTTTAACAGTGTTTTCACCCTCTGTGCCTGTGGCGGTAACATACCAGGTCAACGCATTTCCGTTTTCGTCCGTCTTTGGAAACTCACCCTCATATGAGGTGATTACACCGGATGAGTCCGCTTCCAGCCGGAAAAGCTGATTGCCCTGTGTGTCCTTGTAAATTGTGGAAGCACCTATGCATACCGCAAAAATGCACATAAAGCAAGCCACTGCTATGATAAATAAAAGCAACTTTCTTTTCATATAATCTCTCCTATCGAATATTTATTTAGTATAAGTGTAGCACATTTTACTAAGAATGTCAAGTTTTGCGATATAAAATAATGAGCCCTGTGCAATACAGAGCTCATAATTTTAACTTATTACGTGTTTTTTATCCGCCTAAGTACGCCTTCCTTACCATTTCGCTTGATGCAAGCTCGCTGCCTGTGCCGGTAAGCACTATTTCACCGTTTTCAAGAACATAGGCTCTATCGGAGATAGCAAGTGATTTACCTGCATTTTGCTCAACCAACAAAATAGTTGTTCCGTCCTTGTTTATGTCCTTGATAATTTCAAATACCTGGTCAACCAAAAGAGGAGAAAGTCCCATTGACGGTTCATCAAGCATAAGAAGCTTCGGATGACTCATTATGGCTCTACCCATAGCGAGCATTTGCTGTTCACCGCCGGAAAGCGTGCCTGCTATTTGGTTTTTTCTTTCCGCAAGTCTTGGAAAACGGGTATAAATTGCATCCAAATCATTTTTAAAGCCTGACTGGTCCTTCATTGAATAAGCACCCATCAAAAGATTTTCATAAACCGAAAGCTCCTGGAAAATTCTTCTTCCCTCCGGAACCTGTGTCATACCTAAATGAACGATTTTGTGGCAGGGTGTTTTTGTAATATCGTGTCCGTCGAAAATAACAGAGCCCGATCTTTTGGGAATAAGTCCAACTACGCTTTGCATAGTTGTTGTTTTTCCCGCGCCGTTTGCGCCGATAAGTGTTACGATTTCACCTTGATTAACCTCAAAGCTAATGCCCTTTATGGCTCTGATTACACCGTAGCATACCTCAAGGTTTTGTACCTCTAACATTGCCATAGCATTAACCTCCTATATAAGCCTTAATAACATCGGGGTTACTAAGAGCTGTTTTTGTGTCGCCCTCGGTAAGAACGGTTCCGAAGTTAAGAACTGTAATTCTGTCGCAAAGACCTGACACAAATTTCATATCGTGCTCAATTAAAAGCACGGTCATATCAAATTCATCACGGATTTTCTTAATAGTGTTTACAAGGTCCTCCGTTTCATTTGGGTTCATACCTGCCGCAGGCTCGTCAAGGAGCAAAAGCTTAGGATTTGTAGCCAAGGCTCTTGCAATTTCGAGCTTTCTTTGCTTACCGTAGGGAAGGTTGCAGGCAAGGTTGTTTCTTTCATCCTCTAAGTCGAAAATTCTAAGAAGCTCCTTTGCCCTTTTACGCATTTCCTTTTCGACCTTAAAGTGTCTGGGTAAACGAAAAATGCTTTCAAAAAGAGAGCAATGATACTCGGGCTGATTGGTAAGTCCTACCATAACATTACGAACAACTGTCATATTATTGAACAAGCGAATATTCTGGAAGGTTCTTGCAATGCCCTTGTGGTTGATTTTGTCCTGTGGCAAGCCTGTTAAGTCCTCGCCATTCAGATAAAACGCTCCCTCCGTCGGCTGATAAACGCCTGTCAAAAGATTGAACACAGTAGTTTTACCTGCACCGTTAGGGCCTATTAGACCGTAAATTTCATTCTTTTCAATCTTTAAATTTACGTTTTGCGCAGCCTTAAGACCGCCAAAGGAAATTCCGAGATTTCTTGTTTCAAGAACATATTTACTGTCTATTGATTCTCTTTTGTGTACTTTTTTGAGGATTTTAGTATTAACAAATGTTTTTACACTATCTATAAGCTTTGCCATTACTTGTTACCTCCTCTTTCACCAATGTCAGCGCTATTGTCGCCTGTTGTGTCAATTACAACATCGGTTGACAATACCTCATCCATTGAAATCTTGGTAGGAACAACGTCCCATCTGACAGAGTCGTCGCCAACCCTTGATGGGTCGTGCTTCGGTTTAACAAGCCTTTTCCAAAGATTTGCCAGGTTATATTTTTCACGGAAGCTCTTGAGTGCGGGAGCATTTCTGTAAATAACCAAAAGAATGAGAACAACTGCGTATATAAGGTCCTTAGCAACCGCAAAGCTGCCGCCCAGATTAGTTTGAAGTATGTTGTTCAAGGCAGTTATAAGGACAGCGGATACAATAGAACCGTTAACGGTCATACCGCCAAGCACAACTATTACCAAAATTTCAATAGAATAGTTGTAGTCGAAGGTTTTTGCCTGAAGGCTTTGCTGACTGTAGCTGTATAAAACGCCTGCAAGTCCTGCAAATACAGCCGAAACGATAAAGCCCATAAGCTTATATTTTGTTACATTTATGCCTGTTGCTCTTGCCGCAATTTCATTATCACGAATAGCGGTAATAGCGCGGCCGTGCTTACTTCTTATGATATTTTGAATAACAAAAAGAGTTAAAAGCACAATTACAGCGCCGATTAAAAACAGCACAAATCTTGTACTTCTCTGTGTTGTAAATTCAGGCGTTTTAAGACCTGTTTGACCGCCAAAGAATTCACTGTTTTCAAAAATATTCTTTACAATTTCGCCAAATGCAAGGGTTACAATTGCAAGGTAGTCACCTCTTAATCTGAGCGCAGGAAGTCCAACGATAAAGCCGCAAATACCTGCGCAAAGTCCGCCCACAATAAGGGCAAGAATAACTGTTACAATATTAGTGCCGCCCAAGGAGCTTGAAAGAAGCACTGCAAGCTTACCGCCCACATAAGCACCGATACACATAAAGCCTGCGTGTCCCAAGGAAAGCTCGCCTAAAAAGCCAACAACCATATTAAGAGAAACTGCAAGTATAATGGCAATTACGCTCTGCTCTAAAAGGGCGGAAAAGGTTCCCGGAATACCGCCCGCAGCGCCCACTGCCGATATGATAACAGCAAGAGCGCCGATAACGATATAACTTAAATAATGCTTTACAAATTTCATTATACCTTCTCCCTTCTCTTCTTGCCAAGAATACCCGTAGGCTTAACTAAAAGCACTATAATAAGAATTGAGAATTCAATAGCAACCGTGTATTCGCCAAAGCCTGCCATTTGAGCAAAGCACTCTACAAGGCCAAGCACAATACCGCCAAGCATAGCGCCCGGAATAGAGCCGATACCACCAATTACAGCGGCAGTAAATGCCTTAATGCCGGGTAAAGAGCCCATATCAACAGCGAACTTTTGACCGTCAAGCATCATAAGCGTGCTTGCAAGCGCCGCAAGGGCTGAGCCGATTGCAAAGGTAATCATAATTATGCTGTTTACATTAACGCCCATTAGCTGCGCCGCGCCCTTGTCCTCGGAAACTGCTACCATTGCGCGACCTGTTTTTGTGCGCTTAACGAAAAGGGTTAAGCCAACCATTACAACCGCTACGCAAGCAAGTGTTATAATTGTTGAAAGCTTAATGTTAAATGAGCCGATGGTAATAATTCCGCCGCGGTGTGTTTCTAAGAATTTCGGGAAAAGCTTTTCAAACAGGTTATTGAGCTTAGGGTTAGGGCCTGCTATAATCTGCGCCAAGCTTTGTAACAAGTAGCTTACACCGATAGCGGTAATCAAAACTGCTAAGGGAGATGCACCGCGAAGGGGCTTGTATGCAATTTTTTCAATGCTTATTCCGAGCAGTGCGCAAAGCACTACGGCTGCTATAATAGCAACTACAGGGTTGATGGGAAGGAATAAAATAATTACATAAGCGCCCACCATGATAATATCACCATGAGCAAAATTCAGCATTTTTGCAATACCGTATACCATTGTATAGCCGAGGGCTATCATGGCGTAAATACCGCCGATGCTAAATCCGTTTATAAGTGTTTCTAAAAATTTCATTTTAAATACCTTTAGCCAAAAAGTACCCGTTCAAACGCGCCTAAAAAGTGATATGACGGTACTTTTCGGCACATAATGCCTTAAAATATTTATATTACTGCGCCATTCTGTACCCAAAATTCCTCGCCATATCGCTTTTTGAGGTTCAAATGGATACTTTTTGGCTAATTAAAATTGCCGATGCGTGTGGCATCGGCAAAATTATATATTTATTTCGCCTTACTGAGCGCTTGTAACTGACTTAACAGTATAAGAAACAGGAGTCTTGTTTACGTGGCCATTTGTAGCATTACCGTTTGCATCTGTCCATGTGATTGTTGATCTGCCGTCTTCCTCAGGAGCACCTGTGATGCCTCTGAACTCAAAATCCTTGCTGTCGAATACAGCTGTAAGAATGTCGCAAAGTGCATCAGGAGCAATGTTTGCAGGGATTTCTGCATTGTTCTTTTCAATAGCAAACTTCATAGCATCGTAAATAGCATATACACAGTCATATGCAGCAGCACCGAACTGGTTAAGAGGTGCGTCTTCGCCAAACTTAGCTCTGTATGCATCAATATATTCCTTAGCAGCGCCCTCTGTTGTGTTAGAGTTGAAGTGTGAAAGGTAGGATACACCCTGTGTAATTGAGTTGATATCAAATCCGTCAACAGCATCTATACCGTCAAGACCGTCGCAGCCGTAATAGATAGCATCAGCCTTAACAATACCGTTGCCCTGCTTCATAAATAAAGCTGCCGGGTCATAGTAGATAGGCATAAAGATTATGTCGCAATCCTTAAGGTCGGATACCTGCTGTGTGAAGGAAGAAGCAGTAGCTTCTGTAAAGGAAGCAAGCTTAACCTCGCCAAAGGATTTGTCAAGAGCAGCAACGAAATTGTTCTTAATACCAACAGAATAGTCATCGTCAGCCTTGAAGAATACGCCAACCTTCTTGCCCTGGTATTCTGCGTTAAATACGCCAGCAGAGGCTGTACCCTGGTCAGAGTCAGCAAAGCACATCTGATAACCGTTTGAGAACTCAGGAATATCGTCGCCTGTTGCAGAAGGTGTTAAGAAGAATACCTTATCTGCGTTAGCGTAGCCCTTGAACTCAAGGCCCGGCTTTGTTGTAACTGTGCCGAGTGAAACCTGCATACCGCCCTCATAAAGGCTTGCATAGTTTGTAGCAATGTTGTTAGCTTCGTGCTTGTCGTCGAGCATTGCAAGCTCGAACAAAATACCGTTCAAGCCGCCCTTTGCGTTGATTTCCTCAACTGCAAGCTTTGCGGAATTCTCTACTGCTATACCGTACATAGCGGCACCGCCTGTAAGAGGACCGGAAAGACCAATTTTGATTTTTGTGTTGTTCTCTGCGTAATTTGTTTTACCGCATGAAGAGAACATAGCAACCATGCTTAATGCAAGCGCGATTGTGAGAATGAGAGATAAAACTCTGATTTTCATAATTAACCTCCATAAAATATGAATAATATATTTATCTTATACTTTTTTTCATAAAATGTCAATACCTTTTTAAGATTTTCTTCAAAAAATAATCACAAAATATTCACTTTTTATAGCTTCCATAGAAATAAACACACGTTTAGGCTTTTTTATAATTTAATCCACACAGTAAGGCGTTTTTCCACCCGCCTTCAGCCCATATTTTCGTGTGAATATTCATTGATTGTGATAAATTATTCATTCAACCGATGATTTTATGAATAAAAAAGTTTCCCTTTTACTATCTGAAAAGACAATTTTGCAATCAAAAATGACCGTCAGCTGACGGTCGTTTTTGTTCTATCGTATTATTCGCACATCGCTTGAAGTCGTTTAATCTCGGCAATTTCAGACTCGGCAACTATTCCGTCGCTTTCAATGATAATCTGACAAATCAAGAAAAGCAGTTCCTTGTACGCATCGGCAAGCCTTGTATTGATTTGGCGCATATATGTAATTCCGTTTTCAAAATTCTCGTCGAAGGATTCCCCTATATTGTCCTTGCAAGCATCATAAACATCGGTAAGTTGGTCAATTGTGTACGCAAAGCCGAATGTTTCGTTAAGATAGTCTACCTCCTTCTGCGTAACTTTACCGTCTGTTGCAATAAGCCTAATAACAATACTTGCCAAATCGCTGGAATAGAACTCGTCCATTTCGCCAAGCGCTTTTTTATTCCAAAGACCCATTTCCTCCAAAGAATCGCATCCGATAAAGAATAATTCGCGCTTCATCTTGAAGCTTTCAATGTACATTTCAACATTTTTCATTTTTAATTTCCCTTTCCTAAAGCAGAAAATATTCTGTCCCTCAACAGACACCCGGTTGACAAAGATGCATTTTTCTCTGTATGCCAATTAACCGTTTCAAAATTTACTAAATTATACCACATTATATTCGGTAAGTCAATATTAGACAAAAAATAAGCAAATCATTTACCTTCTTTATTACGTTAATGTGATAAGAAAAGCCACATAGATTTTCACCTATATGGCTTTTTGCTTATGTAATTTTGTGTTTATGATTGCTTTCCTACAACGTCGTTATATGAAACAAAGCAATACTTTTCACCCTCATTTGGTGTTCCCGATTGCATATATGAGTATTCAGTAGTTGCGCCATTGCTTACCTCTACATACGCGCCAAGCGCAAAGCTTGTAGATTTTAGTAAATCCGTTTCAAAGCCTACTACTTTAATATCAAAGGCTGAAAAATCGGTTCTTTGAATTTCAGCGCTTATAACGCCGCTTGCTGCGTTGCCCTGTGAATCGAAAATGTTATTTTCACCGAGCTTGCTTTGTGATACTGCAAACACACCGTACTTGATAGTTTTTCCTGTCAAGCTTGTGTAGGCAGCGATTGCCTCGGCGTTTACCTTAAAGCCAACAGCCACTCCGCCTGCACCGTTTTCTGCCGCTGAATAGCCGCTACAGGTAAAGAGGGCGGGGAGAACTGTTTTTTCGTTTTTATTACAGCTTGCACAGCCTACAATTTTTTCGCCCGACTTGTGGAAGCCCTCGTACACTACCTTTGTTTCGTTCTTATGAGCTCCGTTATAGAAGGCATCGCACTGGCTGTAGTCATATACTGCAAGGGAGCCGCTTGGTGAGCCAGCCGCGATATACTCATCGTACGAATATATTGTGTTTAGTGAGCTTACAAGGCTTTGATTTTCTTGTGTGTATGCAATTCGTGTTTTCAAGGTTTCGATTTCTTCCTTTGTGCCTGTGAAGAAAAGAGTAAAGCTTCCTGCGCTATTGAATATTCTATCAAATGTGTCAAGTCTTTCGTCTGCCGATACGTAATCTTCAAATGCATATTCGTCGTTTAGAATAGCAAAGGATGCAGGCATATATACCTTTTTAAGCTTTGCGTTCCAAAATACCCACATATGCGCGCTGTCCGGATCGGTGCCCGCCCTTCTCATTGAGAAATACTCAAAGCCTGCGCCAAATGAAAACTCCTCAATTCCCGATGAACGTGCAAATTCAGAGCCAATGGTCTTTACAGAGTTTGGTAAAAAGAGCTTTTTAAGGTTTGAACAGCCATTAAATGTGTTGTAGCCTGCGTGCCACAGAGTTGAGTTTTCCTCAAAGGTTACACTTGAAAGCGATGAGCAGTTCTGGAACATTCCCTGTCCCTCAGAGGAAGTAAATATTTCTATATCATTTGGAATGTAAATAGATTCAAGCTTACTTGCGCCATAGAAGACTAAGACGCCAATGGTTGAAATCGGTGTACCCGGTTCAATGTCAGCAACCTTAACAGGTGTGCCCTGGAACATTCTCTTTACTATTGACCGTGCGGTTGTTGGGAAATAGAAATATTGAATTGTATATCCACTACCACCGTATGTGCCAAACTGGAAGCCCGTTGATGCTAAGCTTACTTCATTGGCTGTGCCCTTACTGCTATCAAAGTGCTTAATTTGTCCGTCCCAGTTAATATCAGTTCCGCTTACCTTAACATTGTCACGAAGGTTTACCGCAATAACGCTCTTGCTTGGGGTGCTATTCAGAAAAACTGTTTGGTCTGTAAACGAAATGACTCCCTCGCTGTTTACAGTAACCAAGCTTGCAATCTTTGCGCTAACCAATGCACCGTCGGTGTTCAAATACCAAATCAAAGCATCTCCGTCATCATCGTAAAGATTAATTTCTGTCACTGCATTTCCGCTTGCATCGGTAAAGCTACCGTCAAGAGTAACGGTTGTGTCCTTGTTAATTGCGGTTGCGCCAACCGCAATTGTAAGCGCACACGCAAATATTACAAGCATCACAGACACCAAAAATATTTTCTTCTTCATAAAATTCTCCCTTTATTTTATAGCTTTTAGCTTTCTGATTTAGTTAATTATACCACACTGTGACACAATAGTCAAGTGCCAATCAACTATCTCAAAGTGAGGCTTAAGCCATAATTTTGAAATTTTACAATGTGATAAAAGCCATATGGGGAAAATCCATATGGCTTTTTGCTTATGTAATTTTGTGTTTATGATTGCTTTCCTACAATGTCGTTATATGAAACAAAGCAATACTTTTCACCCTCTTTTGGTGTTCCCGATTGCATATATGAGTATTCAGTAGTTGCGCCATTGCTTATCTCTACATATGCACCAAGCGCAAGCTTTGTGTCCTTATATGTGTCTGTAAAGCCGATTACCTTAAGATCAAATGCAACAAAGCTATAATTTGTTATTTCAGCGCTGATTACACCGTCTGCTGCTTCTCCGTTTCCGCCAAAAACATCATTATTACCAAGTCTGTCCTTTAATACCGCAAATACACCGTACTTTAAGGCTTTGCCTGTTGCTTCTGTGTACTCTATAATAGCTCCGTTATTCACTGTAAAGCCTATCGCAATTCCGCTTCTGCCATCCTCGGGAGCTGAATAGCCAAGGCAGGTGAATAGAGGGCTTAACTTTTCTTTTATGCTATGATTACAGCCATCCTTTGTACACTTGTTCTCCATTACACCGTCCGCATCATATGAAGCATAGGAAACGGTTTTAACCATAATGTGTGAGCCGTTATAAAACGCATCGCAAAGCGAATAATCATAAACCAAATAGCTACCGCTTTTTTCTGTAAGAGCATTGAATTCAGCCAAGCTGATAATTGTTGCATTTTTAATTATAGGGTTATTTGTACCCGAGGTGCTTGATTGGAAGGCTGTTGCCTGCTCTTCTGTTCCTGTATAATAGAAAACACACTGGCTGGAAATTTTACGTACAGTATCGTTTAAAAATCCGCTAAGACCTGTGGGAATATAAATTTCTTTTAAATTTGTACAATCTCCAAACCAATAACCGCCTGAATTGCTGTTTAATGAGGCTCCAAGCCTTACGGTTTCTATTTGCGTACATCCAAGGAAGGAGCTCCTTCCAATGGAAAGAACGCTGTTTGGAATCACGAGATTTTTAAAGCTGTCTATCTTTCCGCATCCAATGAATGCATACTCACCAATGCCTATTATTCCATCGTACAGCGTGATATCGGTTTCAAGTGCCGAGCACTCTCTGAATAAGCCGTTAGGAACAGAGCCACCGTTTTTCGCTATATTTTCTAATACCTTGTTTATTCCGTCAGCAGCTTTGAGGTTAGAACAACCGCGGAACATATTCTGACCGTCCAAGACCGCTAAGCATTCCGGCAAGCTGACATATGTCAAGCCTGTGCAGAATTGAAAGGCTGCGCCACCAAAATATTGGAGCTTTGTATTTGAAGCATTAAATTCCTTTAATGCTGTACAGCTGTTAAAAGTATTTTTGGGAAGCTTGATAAATTCATCCGGCAAGAAGATATATTCAAGATTAGTGCAATTTTGAAACAAGCCGTCACCAAATGAATTGAATGCAACATTTTGATTGGGCAAATATAAAGGCTTTTCATCGGTATATTTTAAGTTTGCCACTACAATCTGTGATTTTGCATAAGAAGTACCGTTTTTATCAACTATGCTGATTCCTGTCATATTGTAATAAGTGCTTGAGCTAACGCTTGAAGTGTATTTCACATATGCTTTACTAAGCGTTGAGTCCTGCTGCAAATTTGACACGCAGGCATATGTATTTTTGCCTGTATCTGCATCAGTACCATTGATGTACCAAATCAAGCCTGAGCCATTCTCGTCCCAAATCGGCAAGTCTGTGCCGTCCGCAAGAGTAACGCTTTCGCTATAATTTGCATCAGCAAATACGGAAATTGCAAAAAGACATGTAAAAATCATAATGCCAAGAGTTACAATTAAAAGCTTTCTTTTCATTTTCTTTCTCCTTTTAAAATATTAAATACCTTTTCAATTTAATTGTAAACTATTTTTAATTGGTATTCAAGACAAAACGCAGGAGAAACATAGACAATATTTTAGTTTTTTGTAGCATCTTAAAAACAATTCACAAGTTAAATCCTTGCTATCGCTTCTATTTGCGTTAAAAACGTTGAAAATACGCAAAAAGTATGATATAATTATAAGACAAAATATTGTTTTTACGGAGGATTATATGTTTTACCAAAAAGGACATTCCATAATCGCCAACGAGGTAACTGTTGAAAAAGGAATCAACCTTAATTTCTCCGCTCATATTCACAATAGCTTTGAGGTAATTATAGCGATAAGTGGAAGCATGGAGGCTACTGTGGCAGGAAAAAAGTATATAATCTCCGAAAATGAGTGTGTTTTTGTTTTTCCTAACCAGCTTCATGAAATTAAAACTGAAATTCAATCCGAATATGTTGTTTTAATTTTTTCACCTCAGTTAGTTATGACATTTACCAAAAAAATCGAAAATTATGTACCCAAAAGCAATAAGCTTTATTTAGATTGGATTTACATTGACAAAATTAAAAGGCTCGACAACAACACAACTATATTGGAAGCAAAAGGGCTTCTTTATTCAATATGCGGCAATTTTGATAAAAATGCAGCCTACATAGAATTAAAAAATGACAAGCATAAATTACTTTTTAAGATTTTTAATTTTGTTGCAGAAAATTATAAAGAAAACTGCTCTCTTTATGAATTAGCAAGTGAAATTGATTATAATTATTCGTACTTATCACAGCATTTTTCAAAATTCACGGGTATTAGCTATACAGAATACGTTAACCGATTTCGCATAAATGAGGCATGTTATCTCTTAACAAGCACAAATCACACTGTGCTTGATATATCCCATGAATGTGGCTTTGATTGCCTCAGAAGCTTTAACAGGAGCTTCAAATCAATCATTGGCACTTCGCCCAGCGAGTACAGGCAGCAAAAAGCCGTTAATTAGATTGATATCAGTAACATATTTCAGTTAAGGAGATAGTATGAATTTACTTGGTAAGGTAGCCACCCCCTCATTTTGGGGGAACATAAAAAGCAAGCCGGAATATAAGGAGATGATAGCTTCAATATTGAATGAATACGAAGAATGCTGTATTGGAGAAATTGAATCAACTAAATTTTCTAAATTTCGTTTGTTTAAAGAAAAGGGGGACAGAAACGCATATCAAAATGTCTTTTTCAAGCGTCAGCACCGTATGTATACGATGGCTTTTATGTGTTTAATCTTTCCCGAAAATGATTTGTATTTAGAGCTTTTACAGGACACGATCTGGGAAGTATGCGATCAATATGTATGGGCATTGCCTGCTCATATTGACAGCATTGAAGAAAACAATAATTGTGAGCTTGATTTGGATGCCACAACTATGTCAATGTCACTTGCAATTATTAAGGTCTTGCTTGAGGGCAGATTGCACCCTCTTATAAAGTCAAGAATTGATTATGAGCTTGACAGGCGTTTAGTTAAGCCCTTTATGGAAAAAAGATGGCATTGGGAATATCGGCAGAACAACTGGACTGCTGTTTGTACCGGCGCTACCGGCTGTGCCATTATGCTCAACCGACCGGAGCTTTTTGAGCTTGTACGCGACAGGCTTAATGAGAATATGGCTGACTATATGCGTTCTTATAAGGATGACGGAGTTTGTGTTGAGGGAGCGGGCTACTGGTCCTACGGCTTTGGGTATTTTATGGAATACGCAAGGATGCAAAAGGAATTCACAAAAGGTAAATACAATTTAGTAGACACGGAAAAGACACAGAATGTATCTACATTTTTGCAAAAGCTGTATTTAGATAGAGATGTTATTGTTACATATGGCGACTGTAAGCCCACAGGACGTTTTTCATTACACGCAGGCTTTCTATACGGATTAAAAAGGACATTCAAGGATGCTTTTGAGCTACCTCCAAAGGAACGTAGAAGGTACGATGTACATTATTTTCCATTTATGCTTCGTGCATTTAACGATTATGATACCTCTTTTGCTCAAGGCGAATTTCCAAAAGCAGTGACAAACTATATGGGGGATACAGGTTGGTTCGTAAAAAGATGCGAAAAATACGGCTTTGCCTCTCGAGGCGGTTCTAATCGCGAAAGCCATAACCACAACGATGTTGGCTCCTTTATTTTATCTATTGACAATGAACAGGTGCTTATTGATATGGGCGGTCGACCTTATACAAGACAGTATTTCGAGCAGGATACAAGGTACACTTATCTTGAAACCTCGTCAAGAGGTCATAATGTCCCTATTATCAATGGACAATACCAAAAGAACATTCCCGAAACATTTTCTTATACAAAATACGAAAACGGTATTTTTTCCATAGATTTCGAGGATATTTACGGTATAAAAGAATTAAAAGGCCTTACAAGAGAGTTCTATTTTACAGACAATTCCATCACAGTATGCGATAAGCTTGATATTGAGGGGGAATTTACACTTACGGAAAGGCTTGTAAGCTATTCAGAGCCCACAATTAAAAATGGCGAGGTAGCTATCGGCAAAGCCAATATAAAATTTGATAAAGAAATTTTTGAGGCTTCATATTCTACCGATACCCATACGCTTGAATGTGATGTGGACGGTAACACCACCAGTGGAATTACTGTATATTTAACCGACCTTAAGCTTAAGACACAAGATAAAAGGGTTTGCTTTACCGTTGAGATTGAATAAGTCTTTTCAAGCTATAAAATTTCATATCGCTACATTGTAATGCGTATATGCAACTTGGATTATTATTTCACCATTTCAAAGCAAAAAAGGGGCTGTTGCATTAAAGTAAAATTGCACAAAAGAAAGCCTTCTCTTGTGAGACACCCTTGTGGCGTGCCCTGTGCAGAAGGGGGACCACTTTAGCGGTGGATGAGTAGTTGTTTAACTATAAAACACCTCATCCGTCACGCTTTGCGTGCCACCTTCTCCCACTGGAGCTTGCTTTAAGAAGGTCACAGGAAAAACACCCAATGAGTTTTTGACCGTCATAAGAATCGAGCATGCGTGCTTTTTGATGGATATTTATCATAGCAAGTTGTCGCTTGCCAAGATTTCGGAGCAATGCGGATATTTAGACTACATATATTTTTCTAAAAAATTCAAGTCGATTATGGGAGTTTCGCCAAGAAAATACCGAAATCAATAAAATAAAGGCAATATCTACTCGCTGCTTCGTAGCGGAAGATATTGCCTTATTGCTTTTTACTTGGATATTTTTCAGTCAAATCGCAACCTTTTCGTAACTACCCCAATTTATTCTTTCATATATTTTTGTATTTCTTTTACATCAACCTGGGATAATTTTATGTTTCGTTTAACTGATATTGCCGCAGCGACGCCTGCCGCCTCGCCGATTGCAATACATACAGACATAATTCTGAAATTAGAGTGAGCCAAATGGCTTCCGCTGATGTTTCTGCCCGACAACAGGAGACCCTCCACATTTTTTGGCAACAAGCACCCGTAGGGAATGGTATAGTCATTGTTCTGCTTCCAACCGTGCTGAACGCCTGTTTTATCAAGGCTTGCCCCAGTTAAATTGTGTACATCAAAATTAAACCACGCGCGTCTTACCACCCAATTTTCATTATATTTCGCTTCAAGGATATCATCCTTGCTCAAAGACTCGACACCCTCAAAGTGTCGTGTTTCCCGTATACCGATAAGGGATGCACTGCTCATCAGCCAGCAATTCTCATATCCTGGCACATACTCACGCAAAAATTTAATGATAGGAACTATTTGAGAACGACAGGTAAACACACCCTTTGTCAAGCTTTCTCCATCAGTTCCGTCAATTTCGATAGCATTTGTCATATTGCAGCACACGGTGCCGGGCATGGGCTGTTTGTATAAAAGCACGTGGCCTGCGGGAAACGGAAGCAGCTTTTTTGCAAGGGACTGAAGCTCTCCCTTTTCTGTTTCAACCTTTGTTTCAAAGGATGGTGGGAAAACCGCTTTTTCAAAATCTACTCCGCCCACATTAAACATAATTGTACAGGGCTGCATTCTGCTATCTGTTTCTCTGCCCTTAAAATACGGCACACCTGCCGAGGCGGCAACATCTCCGTCTCCTGTGGAATCTATCACACGCTTGGCTCTTATAAAGCCACGTCCGCTTTTGTTTTCCACTATAACGCCAACAACCGTTCCGTCTTCAACAACAGCCTTGCAAACAAAGGTATAATAAAGCACCTTTATTTTTTCCTTTGCAACCATTTCCTCAAGTACAATTTTTTGTATATCGTGGTAAATTGCGTCCTTGCCGCATCCGTTGTCCTGCGCCCAACCGATATCCTTTGCCTTTTCATATGTTAAGCTCCATATTTCAGGCATAATTCTGCTTGACGAACGACCGCCCCAATTTGACATCATTCCTGCGGTTGCAATTCCACCAAGACAGCCTTGGGACTCAACAAGCATAACGTTGGCTCCCAGTCGAGCTGCCATAATTGAGGCTCCTATACCTGCTGGACCGCCGCCGCACACCAAAACATCTACGTCCGCTATTGTCGGCACTTGATTTTTTTCATTTATATAATTCAACATTAAAGTACACTCCTTGACATTCCTTCATTTTCATTATATAATAGAAAGTAACATAAAACCTTTATTTTTCAACTGATTTTCTTGAAAAAACTACTATATTGCGGAGGCTTATATGAATTCTTCTGTTTTGCGGGAATGCTTAGACTATATTGACTTTTTAAAAAGCTTAGGCTATTTTGTTTCGTTAAGCGGCTTCAACCCTAAATTTGACCCTTATATTGATAAATTGTTAAACTACGAAATTCATCTACACAGTGTATGCTTTTACCTTAAGCAAAACAAGCAAGCCTTTGGCAGGTGCATCCGGAACAAAGAAAGGCTAAACAGCACGAAGATAACCGCACCGTATTACGACTGTTGCTATGCGGGCGTTGAAGAATTTGTTGTTCCTGTTATATATGAGGGAGAGCACCTTTTACGAATTAATATTTCGGGTTATAGGGGTACACTTAAAAAATCGCAAAAATTTATGGAACGTATTTCATTAAAATGCGGAAATCATTTTAATCAATTATATATGGAGCTTTCCCCCTCTCCGCCTAAGCTTAACGAAATTATGAGATTTATTAATCCCTTAAGGTATATGATTACTGAGCTGTACAAGCACTGTCAAAGCATTGATAATAATTATGAGGACAAATCTCCTACAAGGCAAATATTTGTAAAAGCACTTCGCTACATTAACGAAAATTACATGCAACAAATTTCCTGCGATTCTCTGTCTTGCCAATTAAACTATTCAACCTCTTATATGCAATATGTATTCAAAAAGGAGGGGAATACCACCATAAAGGCTCATATAAATAATGTAAGACTAAGTCAGGCAAAGCACCTTTTATCGCACTCGCATATAAGTGTAACGGATGTTGCCCTTGCTTGTGGCTTTTTGGACTCTAATTATTTTTCAACTGCCTTTAAAAACAAATACGGAATTTCTCCCAAAAAATACAGAGATATGTATTTTCTTTCAAAGCAGCTTTGAAATCCCTGATTTAAAAATTATATGATAAAAAGCCATATGGGAAAAATCCATATGGCTTTTGCTTATTGAGTTTTGAGCTTATGCTTGGTTTCCTACAATATCGTTATATGAAGCAAAGTAGTAGTTGCCTATTTTGTCACCCTTGGTGTTATCCTGCATATATGAATATTTGGTATTTTCACCGTCGGTTACTGCTACATATGCGCCCATGGCAAGCTTATATCCCTTGTTTTCGTCAGTAAAGCCGATTACCTTAAGATCAAATGCAACAAAGCTATAATTTGTTATTTCAGCGCTGATTACATTGCTTGCTGTTGTACCGTCACTACCGAATATATCGCTGTCTCCAAGCTTTTCCTGTGCAACTGCAAACACACCGTATTTTAAGGCTTTACCTGTTGCTTCTGTGTACTCTGCAATAGCTCCGTTATTTACTGTAAAGCCTATTGCTATTCCGCTTGTACCGTTTATCGGCGCGGAGTAGCCAAGGCACTTAAAGAGAGGCTCTATTTCCATTACAACCGTGCCGTCCCAGCATCTTGAGCAAGCGCTCTTTACATAGGATTTTTCTGTAAAGGAAGTAAATTCGTAGGTTTGCTCCGCAGTTAAATGCTCACCGCCATAGAAAGCATTGCATTTATTATAGTTGCATACTATATAGACAACATATGTTTTTTCGTGTTTTTGCGCCAGCTCAACGTAATAATCATCGCTCTTTGCGGAGTCCCACTCAACATACTCAAGAGTTACAGTATAGGAGGTTGGCAGGGTGCTTGGAAATATGCTCTTTGCTGTTTCCATATCACCCGTGTAGAAAAACGCACACTTTGCCGTACTTTGGTTCACTATTGAGCTTGTTTTATTGAATGTGCTTGGGAAGTAAACCTTTTTTAAGCTGCTGTCGTTATGGAATGCTGCTCCTCCCATTTCAACCATATTTTGCGGAAGTCTCACCTCTTCAATAGCGCTGTTGTTTGCAAACACTGAGCTTACAGTTGTTTTTATAGAGTCTTTGGTTGATGCCGAAAGATCTATAACCCTTAAGCTTGGGCAATATGACGCATTGAAAACATAATTTTCAACAACCCAGAATGTGGAGCCGCCCTTGACAGTTAACAAATCAGTACAACCATCAAATGTTGCGCTGTACAGTCTTTCAACGCCCTCGGGAATTTCAAGTCTGATAACTGAAGCAGCGGTATATCCTTTTCCTGTTGCAGCATTAAGCGCATCGAATTTAAATTTCATACCGTAGTCGCCTGCGCTTGTTTTCGCTGTTGTGGTTACGTATTTTGAAAGATAGGTTGCATAATTACCGTTTTCATCCCTTAACAGCACCCTTGACTCGTTATCGTTTACTACTGCCTCAAGAGTACTAAGGGAAGATGTATCAATGGGCGCGACAACTCCCTCTCCTATGGCGGTTACGTCAATCAAATTAGTAAATTTAGGAATTTCCGTCTCTGCACTGACGGAAATTGCAAAGAGACACGCAAGCATTGCTACAATAGCAAGCAACAAAAGAATTTTCTTTTTCATTTTATTTTCTCTCCTTATTTATTTTTTTAAAATCATCATCTGCCAAATCGCAGAAGCGTTTAATCAAATCTGTTTCCTTTGGGTCGTATGGGCGATAGCTTGGACGGTACAGGTCGTGGAACCATTTTGTCAGGTCAATCTCTGCATTCTTATCTCTGTAATACCAATCCCAAAGGGAGTTGTGCGCCTCGTAGGTTTGGTATTTGCCTGCCACAAAGCCCCAATTGTAGCAGCCTATGTTTTCAAGGTAGAAAAGGGGAAAATTATCAAAAACTGTGTTTCCCGTACAGCGTGCAAGCCACTCTGTGTTAATCAATGGGCGGTCAAACTGCTTAAGATACTTAATAACTCTTATGTGCTCCTCGTACCTTCCGTAATTATGGTATGTAATAATGTCGGAGTTTTCAATTGCAAATACATCCTCCGGCATATCAAACACATAATTTTTGTTGCAGCACCATGCCGCCGCAGTTATGGGCTGAGAGGGGTTAACAGCTCTGACGGTTTCAAACATTCTTTTAAGAATCGGCAGGGTAATTCCGCTCCTTTGACTGTTTCCCGGCTCATTAAACACGTCCCACATTAAAATTCTCTCGTCGTCCTTATATAGGGTGACAATCTCAGTAACCATTTTAAAGTAGTCCTCGGCGCTTTCCTCATCATCAAGATAATAATGCGGTGCAGGACAGTTATGGGCACCGTGCTGGGAATGCTTTCTGCCGCCGTGATAGCCTATATCATAGCTTTGCTCACCTATATAAGGCATTTTCCAAAGCTCCGTTTTAGGCGGCATACAATCGTTTGCCAAAACTATCATACAGGAAATGCCGTATTTGTGGCAAAGAGCAATATACCTTTCAAATCTTTCAAGAAAGCTATCGTGCTCCTCCTTCCAAACCACATACTCAAGTATCAATCGAACGGAATTGAAGCCCAGCTCCTGCATTAGCTTAAGCTCCTCCTCTGTGGTTTTAAGCGTTTCCTCAAAATGCAGGGCTTGCCACTGGTCAATTCTGTTGACACAGTCCGCACTCATATAGTTACAGCCTCTTATCCAAGGATGGTCGTTGTACCACTCCCACGCTTTTTCCTTGCTCCATTTATTTTTTATAATCATAATTTTACTCCAAACAGTCATTTACTCACTTTTATTATACTATACATATAGTTGACTTTCTACGCAAAAAGTGATAAAATAAAGTCAAAAAGTAAGATAAGGAAACAAAAATGATTATTTATCAAGCCGAAAACATCGGAAAAAGCTACGAATATAAAAGCAACAGTCACGAAAATTGGGTTGTATCGCCCCACATTCACGAATATAGCGAGCTTGCCTTTACCAAAGAAGGTGTGTCAACAATTTATGTGGACGGTGTAAAGCACCTTGTCCCCAAAAATCATTTGATTTTTATTCGCCCCAACCAAATCCACGAATATAGCGACGAAACTGCTTCCACATTACGTTGTGCGGTGTTTTCAAATGATTTCATACCCATTTTTTACTCTGAAATGATAAGTATGGAGTTGAAAAGTCCTGTTGTGGACTTTTCCGACAACCCTTCTCTGCTGAATGAGCTTGACGTGACAAGTCCGCAGGAAAGAATTAAAATATGTGGGCTTTTGAATCTTATATGCAACACTGTCCTTCAAAGGGGTGAGCCTGTGCCATTATGTACAAGCTTACAAAGAAGCAATGCCTTTCACCAAATAATTGAGTATATTTCAAGCAATTTCAAAGAAGATATCACTCTTTTCGACCTATCAAAAAGATTAGGCTATCACGAAAAATACCTGTCCTCTGCTCTGCACTCTCTTACAGGAATGAATTTTAGAAAATTTCTGTCCTCTTACAGAATTGACTATGCAAAAAGCCTTTTACGTAATGACGTCTCCGATCAGCTGAGTATGTCGGATGTGGCTATGCAATGCGGTTTTTCCTCCATTAGCACCTTCAACCGTATGTTTTTGAGCCTTTGCGGTACAACCCCATCCGAATATAAAAAACGCAAGCTACAAAACCGCTAATGCCAAAGGAACCGACACACAGCATTAAAATTGTGACCGCTATGCGCAATATTAATAAAAAAATCAAGGTCGTTCAAATGAATAGACCTTGATTTTTTATTGATTTTGTATAGGCAACGACTACCAAAATCTATTTTGTGTCAGCCCCTTTTGATTACTATTATGTAGCTTCCGTTTCAGATGCTTCACCAACTATGTCTTTATATGAAACAAAGCAATACTTTTCATCCTCATTTGGAGTTCCGAATTGCATATATGAATATTCAGTTACGCCACCCTTTGAGACTTCAACATATGCGCCAAGCGCAAGCTTGGTGTCCTTATATTCGTCAGTAAAGCCAATTACTTTAAGATCAAATGCAACAAAGCTATAATTTGTTATTTCAGCGCTGATTACATCACTTGCTACTGTACCGTCACTACCGAATATATCGTTATCGCCAAGCTTTTCCTTTGCAGCTGCAAATACACCGTATTTTAAGGCTTTGCCTGTTACTTCTGTGTACTCTGCAATAGCTTTGTTATTTACTGTAAAGCCTATAGCAATTCCATTAACACCTGTTTTTGATGATGAATAGCCTGCACACTTAAACAAAGCGTTAGCGGTTGTTTCGTTGTTTACATCGCCACATACTTCACATTTATAGCTATAATAGCCATCCTCTGCAAAGCTTGTATAAACCAAATCCACAAATATACTGTGATTATGTCCAAGAGCTTCGCCGTCTGTTACAGGTGTACCTACAATGCTACCACAGAAGCAGTAATTAGCTGCCATTTTTGGCTCTGTGCAGGTTGCCTCGGTTTCCATAGATTTTTCTACTAAGTGAGTTGTATTGCCCTCTGCGTAGCAGTAAACCTTCTTAGGATTTCCACCTAAGCCTGTAAGGTCAGCCGCTGATTTATCAGCTTCGTTACAGAAATAAATTGTAATTTCTGAGTTCCAAGCATTTCCTGTTGTACTTACGTTGACCATGTTACCTAAAAATACAACGCTAATAGCATTAGAACCATTAAATGCCCATCCGTTTGCGATTTCAGTTACACCCTCTGGGAAAACTAAAACATTGTTTAAAGATGTAGAGTTTTTAAACACCTCTCCGCCTGATGGAAAGCTTGTTAAATTCTCTGGGAAATAGTAAACTCTTGGCTTTTCTGTTGGAATATTATCGTATGTAAATGGTTCATTTACAAAGAACAAATTAGGACAAAAGCCAAATGAAGCAGTATTACCTGCACCACTTCCAATAGATTCAAGATTTTCTGACAAGTAAAGTGCTGTCAAGCTTGTACAACCATTGAACTGAGCAACACCTGTCATTTTGGTTATGCAATCAGGCATGCTAAACGCCTTAAGAGATGTGCATCCCCAAACCATCCAGTTAGGAAAATGGTCAAGTTTTGAATCCTCGGTGTGCTCCATAACAAGCTCCTCAAGTGCTGTTGCCTGTTGGAAAATGCATTGATTAAGCTTTGTTACACTAGCAGGTATTGAGCATTTTTTCATAGTAGTATTTTTAGTGAACTGATACTGATAAATCTCTTCTATCCCCTCCGGAATATCAAGCTCAACTACATTTGCTATAGTATAGTCTTTTTCTGTCTTTTCCTTAATGTAGCTAAAATCCAAAGAAAGCAGCTTTTGGTCCTTGAAAATGTATGCGGATGGACAAGCAAAGCCGTCATCAAAAACAACTACATCATTTGTGCTAACTTGAATAATTGTTTTAGTAGGTGCATCATCATAAACCGTAACCTCAGCACTTACAGAAACAACAAATAGACAAGAAAGCATTAATGCCAATGAAAGCATTAAAAAGATTTTCTTTTTCATAAATTTCTCCTTAGTTATTTTATACTTGCGTAAATTATTGTAACATTAATTTTAGATGCTGTCAAGTGCTTATAGCCAGATTTCAAGTCAAAAGCAAGCTTCAATTACAAAAACAGACACAGGGTATGACATTTTTGTATTCTATGCAAAATAACAAGGTTAATCTATAGAGATTCCTCAAAACGAAGTATAAGTTTTGGTAGTTCACGTGTAGATGCGCCGAAAGTTGAACCAGCCG
>JAFTZI010000129.1 GCA_017461055.1 Clostridia bacterium
CCTTTGCGGAGCTTGAGCCTAAATAAATCAGATTGCCGTTAATGGCTGATGGCATTTTAATAACAGCCTGCTCTTCACCGTTTGCGGTTATTACTACGTATTCGCCAGAGCTAACCGATATATCAAGGCTTTTTCCAACGCTTGAAAAGTTTGAGCAATTTGTTGCCTCGTGGGTCATTCCGCCACTTGGCATTATTGCCACTACTCTTCCGCCCTCGTACTTATAGCCCTTTTCTGTATCAAGGGCAGAGTTACCGCCTGATGTCGAAATCACAACAGTGTTGCCGCCTGTAAACACAATGCCGCTATATGAGCTTCTTGTGTTTGCATCTATTCCGTCACCGTTACAGTAAATATAAACATATCCGTCATTTATACTAATGCCTGTGCCGCTTGTGGCTGTACTGTTCATTCCATCATCTCTTGCAATAATGGAAAGGCTTCCGCCGTTTATATTTATACTTAAGCCCTCTGCGCCCTCATAGCTGTTTGTTACCGATATTTGTCCCCCATTTATATTCAAGCTACCGTCTGCGTGCAAGCCGTCGTCATTACTGTATAGAGTTATTGTGCCGCCATTTATTGTCAGGTTGCCAAGCGGCTCATTGCCGTTTTCAAGAGCTTCATCATTTTTTGCGTGCATAGCGTCATCGTAGGCTTTTATGACAATTGTGCCTTGGTTTATAATTATTTCATTTGATGCTTTAATGCCCTTGGTTGAATGGCTTCCCTTTTCAGAATTACCGTCATTCATTCCACCCATACCGCCAAAGCCGCCCGGTCCATCTTGAATGTTTGTAGTATAATTAGTCCAGCCGTAGCTTAAGCTTCCCATACGGGCAGATAGGGCAATTGTGTCATATGTGGTATTCGGCGTCATATAATCTGTGCAAGCAACGTAGTCGTTTTCCTGTCCCTGCTCCATATCGGATGTGTATATAAACAGCTTTATTTTGCTGTACTCCGTCTTTTTTTCAAGAGAATAGTAATAATAATTGCTTCTGCCCGATGAAACCGTTGAATGATAGGTGGAATTTGCCCACAAATAGTCGTTATCGGAATTATAATACTTTATGGAGTAGGTATACATATCGCTTGTGAATCTTACATAATAAGCATTTTCCGTAACTTTTGTTACCTCATCGGAATAGTTAGAATATTTGTCGGTATATACATTTAATATTGTGTCCTCACCGTTTATTTCAACATTATAGGCTGAATCAATTCCGTCACATGCTGAATATACGGTATGCTCTCCACCCGAAATCGTAACTGTGCCTCTTTGATTACCCTTTGAGGAAATGTCACTGTTTGTGGTTTTTATTCCGTCGCCCTTGGTGGCTATAAGCGTCGTTTTTCCGTTTTCCAAGATAACGCTGTCGTTACCCTTTAATGCGTTATCAGCGCAGCTTACCGCTAAGGTAAGATTTTTAACCTCCAAATCCTTTTTGGAATGGATTCCGTTATTGTTATCAGAGGAAACTGTAAGAGAGCCCTTGCCCGATATTTCCAAATCGCACAAGGAATATATGGCTGAAGAATAAACGCCCTCATCTTCCGTATTTACAGCCTCTCTTTTGTCGTAAATATAGCTTTTGTACCCGTTTTTTGCAGTTAATGTAACCTTATCACCGCTTAAAACCGTTATGGGATTTGTATTATTTCCTATAAGAGATAAGCCGCACAGCTCAAGGTCAAGCTTATACTCCTCTGACACATCAATTACAATACTGCCCTTTAGCTGACCCGATATGGAATATACCGAATTTTCCGTAATTCCTGTGAAAATAAGCTTATCGCCTTCCCATTTATACCCACCGTCTGTGCCGGAAACAAGCTTTATTTCCACATCATTGGTAGGACTTTCAAAATATCCCTCATTTAACTCACCGCTTATGTCTTCACCAAAGGTGGTATCTTCATTTCCTATTGCGCTGTTAGCTGTGCCGGGGGTGAATTCACTCTTTTGAAAGCTGTCATCCTTTCCGCAGGAGCAAAGGGAAACAATAATAATTAATAAAATCAAAGTTAGCTTTTTCATATTTTCTCCTTTATTTTTTTAATCGAACCCTTTGGGCTTGATTTCTGTAAGGCTATGAATATTTTAATCATTTCGACTTAAAAAATGCTTAAAACAGTTTAAGTATTTTTTAAGTTTTGTTTTATACAATTGCTATATGTGAAAAAATGTTGTATAATTTAATCAGTTAAAAATACGTTTACCGTTAGGTTTTAATAAGAGGAGGAAGCATGAGAATACTTGTGATAGAGGATGAAAAGCGCTTAGCAGATGCAATCGGTCAAATTCTTATAGAGCAACGGTATATGGTAGACGTTGTAAATGACGGACGTGACGGCTACGACTATGGAAGAAGCGGAATTTATGATTGCATTATTCTTGACATAATGCTGCCTTACAAAAACGGCTTTGAGGTTTGCTCTCTTTTAAGAAAGGAAAAAATTTCAACACCCATATTAATGCTTACAGCAAGAGATTCCATAAGTGACAAGGTGCAAGGCTTAGACTGTGGGGCAGATGATTATATGACAAAGCCATTTTCCACAGAGGAGCTTTTGGCAAGAATACGTACTCTTACAAGACGAAAGGGTGAAATCATCCTTGATGAATTAAGCTTTGGCGATATTGTTTTTTCAATTTCAAGCTGTGAGCTTACCTGTACTACCACATCAAAAAGCATAAGATGCAGCTTTAAGGAAGCGGAAATGCTAAGGATTTTTTTATCTAACAGCGGGGTAATTGTTTCCAAGGAGGATTTTATTACTAAAATTTGGGGCTACGATTCCGATGCGCAGGACAATAATGTGGAGGCTTATGTTTCATTCATAAGAAGAAAGCTACGTTTTATAGGTTCAACTGTTGCTATTAATTCATACAAAAAATTAGGCTACAAATTAGAGGCTAAAAATGATTAAAAGATTAAAAAGGCAATTTGTTTTAATAACTATGATAATTGTGGGAATAATTATCGTTTCTCTTTTCACTGCTATTTGCGTTCTTACGTATAATTCTCAAATGCGCCAGGCAGTAGACTTTTTAGAGCAAGAGGTGTCCTCTCCATTGGGCCTGCACAATAACGGTATGCCAAATGAAAATATGCCTCAGCCCACACCGCCAAGCAATGATTTTTCTCAGCTACCCAAAATTTATGCCTTTAAGGTTTATGTAGATAATAGCGGTAATGTTTATAGCTTGAATATGAGCAACGACGATATTGACGATACTCATATAGATGATGCGGTTGAGGCGGCATTAAGCGAAGATCGTGCAAGCGGAAGAATCAAATCCAAAAGCCTGATTTATTTCAAAAAACTCACACAGGGTGGCACAATTATTGCATTTACTCCGTCTGATTCGGTCGATAATGCGCTATACGACACGATGCTTATTTGTTTGATTTTGTGTGTCCTAAGCCTGCTAATATTTTTCTTGTTGATTGAGCGACTTTCAGCCTATGTTATAAAGCCTGTCAAAAAGGCTTGGGAGCTTCAAAGGCAATTTGTAGCCGATGCCTCCCACGATTTGAAAACTCCGATCACGGTTATTCTTGCGAATAATGATATATTGCTTTCGCACAAGGAAAGCACCGTTGAAAGTCAAGAGCAATGGATAAAAAGCACCGAGGGTGAGGCGCTTAAAATGAAAGGGCTCGTTACACAAATGTTAGAGCTTGCCAAGGCTGAAACTCCGAGTATGAATCTTGCGCTTGAAAAAACAAACCTCAGCACCGAAACAGAGGCTGAAATATTACAGCTTGAACCAATTGCCTTTGAAAAGCAAATCACAATTGATGCAAGTATTAAGGAAAATGTCGTTATTAAAACGAACAAGGATTCATATTTGAGAATTTTGCAATCCTTGCTTGATAATGCAATAAAATATTCACCTAATAAAAGTACTGTTAAGGTGTCACTGCAAGAGGACAAGCAACGGGTTATTCTCTTAGTCAACAATGCTCAGTACATAAACGGTGAAGATCTTACTCATATTTTTGAAAGGTTTTACCGCGCCGACAAGTCACGCTCTGAGGGCGGTTATGGCTTAGGTCTTTCTATTGCAAAAAGCCTTGCCCAAGGCTTAGGCGGGGACTTGGGTGTTAAAAGCTCTCTTGACGATGGTACAACATTTGCTTTAATATTGAAAAAGAAATAATTTAACAGAGGCTGACTCCTTAGGGTAGAACCGAAAATCTCTCCTCCTAATCTGTCAAGCCTTAGTGAAGTAAGGTCGGCTCTTTAAGAATACGAAAACGGAATTTCTTGCGAAATTCCGTTTTTGAATAATTTTTGTTTTGGTTTAATCAATAATATTATATTCTTAATGAGACAGACCTTTTAAGCTTTATTCAAGAGCTAAATAAGCATTTCTTAAATTTTCATAGCAGGAATAGGGAGCCTTGGCTTCATTTAGGTCGCCCTGCGATTTCATATTTCCGTGAAAATCGCTTCCGCCGCTTTCGACCAAATCATATTTTTGGGTAAGGGAGTGTAGATAATTCTTCTCTTCGTCGGAAAATTTAGGGTAGTAAACCTCCATTCCTATAAGTCCGTTTTCTTTTGCTTTAGGCAAAAGAGTCTCAAGCTCATCTCGGGTTACGCTTAAAAGTGGGTGAGCAATTACAGGCACGCAGCCCCAAGATCTTACAAGCTTAATTGCTTCAAGCAATTCAAGTCTTTTTGGTGGATGATAATATCCATATGATGCATCCAAGATAGTTGCAAAGCCTTCTTCGGTATTAGCCAAGTAGCCCTTTTCTACAAGAAGACGGGCAAAATGCGCTCTGATTATATTTTTTCCGAATTTTTTTGTAAGCTCGTCTAAGCTGATATCATATCCTGCATTTTTCAGGTTCTTTTCCAAGTCTATGTTGCTTATCTTTTTGCTTTCAAGCTGTTTTTCGGTAAAATCCTTGATGACGTGTGCATTTTTGGAGGTTATAAACATACAAAGCAGGTGTACCTCCTTGCCACAATAATCCGTTGTAAGCTCGCTTCCGAAAATGTACTCAAGCTCATTTTCAAGGCAAGCTCCTTCAAACTCCTCTAAGCCCTCCACAGTATTGTGGTCTGTTAAGGCAAGAGCCGATACGTCCTTTTCCTTGGCATACTTAACAAGCTCGGTGGGGGTAAAGCTACCGTCCGAGCGTTTGGAATGGTTATGTAAATCACAAAATTTCATTTAAAGCCTCCGTTAAGTTTCTTAGTACAAGCTATTTTATCACATTACTCATTTGTATGTCAACGGATTTTGAGTGATTGTATTTAAAATTTGTATTGAATTTTATACCGTTACGATATATAATATTTGTGAACAAATGTTTAATCATAAAAGTCTTTTATTTCAGGAGTACATATGGACGTAAATTACAAAAAGAACAAAAGGTATAATACTGCTAAATACCCAACAAGACAGCCCATATATCTTACTTGGCTAATTTGGTTTTTATCAGCTTTTATGCTTATGAATAAACGACACAGGGTTGAGAAAATCAATATGGAAGGGCTAAAGCCACCTTACATTTTGCTTAGCAATCATATGTCGTTTATCGACTTTGAATTAGTAGCTAAGGGCACATACCCTCACCGTTTGAACAATGTCGTAAACATTGACGGTTACTATAACAGGCCTTGGCTTATGGAATGGATAGGTGCTATTTGCACACGCAAGTTCACAAACGACCACTTTTTAATAAAATCTATTAAGAAGGTTATTGAACGCGGAGATGTTTTGTGTATGTATCCCGAGGCACGTTATTCTCCCTGCGGCACAAGCTCCTTTTTACCCGATTCTCTCGGTATGCTTGTTAAATCCTGTAAGGTACCGCTTGTAATAGCTCTGCATCGCGGTAATTACTTGCACGCACCCTTTTGGAACTTCAGAAAAAAGAGGAAGGTGCCCTTGCACACAACTCTTACAAAGCTTTTAACACCTGAGGAAATTGAAGAATTGAGTGTTGAGGAAATCAATGCAAAAATCAAGGAAGCGCTTACTTATGACGATTATAAATATCAAAGGGACAACGGTATATTAATCAAGGAAAAATACCGTGCAGAGGGAATGCACAAAATACTGTACCAATGCCCAAGCTGCTTGACTGAGCATAAAATGAGCTCGTCGGGCGCTGAGCTTTTTTGCACAAGCTGCGGTAAGCGTTGGACATTAAACGAGGACGGAACACTAAGTGCGTTAAATGGCAAAACGGAGTTTACCCACGTGCCCGATTGGTTCGAGTGGGAGCGCACACAGGTACGCGAGCAGATTTTAAACGGCAGCTACTGCTTTGAAGACACGGTAGATGTTCATTCTATGCCGGGTTGTTGGAAATTTGAGCCACTGGGTCAAGCAAAATTGACTCACGACAAGGAAAATGGCTTTATCTTAGAGGGTCATTATAATGGAGAAAGCTACAAAATTCAACGTAAGCCATTACAGATAAACAGCCTTCACGTTGAGTATGATTTTCCTCATATCAAGCCATTTGATTGTCTTGATATTTCCACAGAAAATGATTCCTTTTATTGTTTTCCTTCAAAGGAAAACGTTGTTACAAAGCTCGCCTTTGCTACTGAAATTATTTACCAAAATAAATATGATGAGCTAAGGGCAAGACGCAGACATCCAAGCAATGCGACAAATGAGTGTAAATAAGGCTAAAACAGGCTGTTGCAAAACACAACAGCCTGTTTTGATTAAATAGCTTTTTCTGTACTGTATTCTGTTTCAAAGCTTTTAAGTGCTTCTAAGTATTTTTCCCTATCGCACGGGAAAGCAAGACCGTGACCTGCTCCCTCTATTTTAACAAGCTTTTTATGCTTTGATGAGCATAGCTCATAAAGTCTTTCACTCATTTCGCAGGGGACAAAGTCATCATCGTCTCCGTGAATAAAAATCAAGGGGACGTGGCTGTTTTTCACCGCTTCAACGGGTGAATAGGACTCCAGATTAAAGCCGCCGAACAATCTTGCTCCAAGCTTAATTAAGGGGTAAATTATGAATACGGGTAAATGTATTTGCTTGATTATTTTTACAATAATTTCTTTGGGTGAGCTATAACCGCAATCTGCAAGTATACTCTCTACATTTTTTGGAAGCTCCTTGCCGGATGCCATTGCCACGGTGGATGCGCCCATAGAAAGTCCTGTTAAAATCAATCTTACATCCTTGCCAAAATACTCTATTGCAAAATCTATCCAAGCAAGGCAGTCCTTATGCTCCTTTATGCCGAATGTAATTATGTGCCCATCGCTGTCCCCGCTTGCGCGCTGATTTATAAGCAGCGCATTTCTGCCCAAGGCAAAGCAACGCGCAACTCCGCCGCTTAAATCCCTCTCGGCATTGCCACGGTATCCGTGAAATAACAGCTCAATGGGTGCGCCCGCCTTACACTCATAGTATTTACCTCTTAAGGTCAGTCCGTCAAAGGATTTGATTTCCATTTCTTTGTATGGGAAATTTCTTGAGTCCCTTACCCAACCAATCATTTCTTCCTTGTATTTTTCATATATTTCTCCGGGAGGAATTTCAAATTCATCCTCTTTAAGCTTCTTACGCTTTGGCGAGTAAAAAACAAGCAAAAAGCACACAAGCGTGCTCAAAAGCACCAGCAGTATTATGCCCAAAGCTATGTAAAATGCAATCCACATAATTCATTTTCTCCAATACCTTGTAATAATACAAGTATATCACCATTAAAAATCTATGTCAATAAAAAATATCACGGAACTAACCGTGATATTTTTTACAATTATTTTGCAGCCTTAATAGCATTCTTTGTGCCGTAGTAAATCATCTTACCGGACTTCTTGCAAACCCAGTCGGATTCCTCGGCATCATCGTCTTTTTCCTTTTCTGCATACTCCTGAACGTCTTCCCATTCATCTGAAGCAGCATCAGCATCCTCAAAGTAGATGATTGTGATGTGAGCATACTCATCATCAATCTTACCTGTACCGGATACTACACAGTCAACATCGTCAATGCCGGCAATCTTAAGTAAGCCGGGGATAACTGTTTTGTCCTTACCAGCCCATTCAACACCATTCTCCTTCAAAGCCTCAAGTGCCTTGTCAGGGTCGCTGTTTGGAGCACCGCAGGATGCAAAAATAAATAAACAGCTAATTGCCAATGCCAACACGCAAATTAAAGATAATACTCTTTTCATTGTTGTCACCTCCTTCTTAATTAAGAGTATATCACCATTTTATTAATTTATCAAGAAGTTTTTACGAATTCGTATACTAAGTTAACAATTTATTCACAAAAAATCATTTTGCAAAACTTTTTCAATAAAGTTTTTAAAAAACCTATTGCATTTTCAAAAAACCTGTGCTATACTATATGAGCCTTATTTGAGAATTGAATACAGGGGTGTAGTTCAGTCGGTAGAACACCAGTCTCCAAAACTGGGTGTCCAGGGTTCGAGTCCTTGCGCCCCTGCCAAAAAATCCTGCACGAAAGTGTGGGATTTTTACTTTTTACCTCTTCCCTCTTCACTCTTACCTAAAATGGCAGGATTTTTTGGGAAGTAAAAGGTAAAAGGTAAGAAGTAATAAGTAAGGTAGCCTTTCGCCTCGGCGAAAAGCATTTTCATTATAGAGGTTAAAGCTTTGATTAATAAAGCCAAGAAAGGCGGTGACAAAATGATTTTTACATTCGGTAGCTATACAGTCGATATTGATGTTGAAAAAACAAAACGAATATATAATGAACTACCATTGATTACGCAAGGTTGCAATTGTGACGGCTGCAAAAATTTTGAAAAAGCCACAGATGTCTTACCCGAAGCTATACATGCATTTTTTGATAATTTGGGTGTCGATCTTAAAAAAATTGCAGATTGTAATGTATATTGTAAAAACGAAGATGGCACGTTGCTCTATGGTGGATTTTGTCACGTGTGTGGAACATTGGTTCATGGAAAAAGCGCTTGGGTAAACATATCCGAAACACATTCCTACTATAATTCCGATACAGCATATCGTCTAAATGATAATTTTTGCGTATCATTTCAAGAAGAATGCCTTATGGTTGAAGAGCAATTTGAAGCACCAATGTTACAAATCGAATTTGAGGCAAGTATTCCATGGGTGCTTGACAAGGAGAATACTTATTAAATTTTTACATTAATCTCGTTCGCAAGTATGGCACAAAAATTCGACAGCCTTCAGTTCACTTTTTCGCCCATCATCGTCAAGGCATAAGTCTATGTGCCAACTTTTAACATGAATCAATTGCGAAAAAATTGCCCTACGGATTAATTTTGTAATGGTATCACAAAAATCGACAAGTTTCGGTAGGAGCTTGTCGTGTTTACTTTTTACTTTTTACCTCTTACCTCTTCACTCTTACCTAAAATGGCAGGATTTTTTGGGAAGTAATAGGTAAAAGGTAAGAAGTAATAAGTAAGGCAGCCTTTCGCCTCGGCGAAAAGCATTTTTGCTATAAGGTTGAATTGCTCACGGATTTGTGGTATAATGGGAAAAAGGCGTTATCGCCTATATCAACACATCAAAGGACAGAATCAAATGAAAAAGCTGTTGAATTTTATAGGCAATATTCTTTATATTGGAATGATAATGTGGGACATAATAGAATTTTTGGCTTTCCCTGCGTTGTTTGTGACAATAGGTCTGCTTAATTCGTTCCCTTGGC
>JAFTZI010000130.1 GCA_017461055.1 Clostridia bacterium
TTCAAAAAGTATGGAGTTTTAGACTATCTTGGTGCTTGCTTTGATGTTCTGCATACTACAGGAAGAGCGTATATCGTAGAAGATATTGATGTATTTATTGACGCTCGCAAAAAAGTATAAAGTAGTCAAAATCTCCTAAATGCGACAGGCAAGTCAACGCAAGGTTGACTTGCAGTGAAATCGAGGCTTTGCCTCGGTGAAATTCGACCAAGGTCGAGTGAAATGTTGCAAACGCAACGTGAAATTTTTGCTAAAGCAAAAGTGATAAGTAAAAAACACAAAAACGAAAACGGACGACCAATGGTCGCCGCTACTACCTTTTTCAACTTAAATTGTACGTTTCTGTTTAAAGATCCATTCGCTACGCTCAGGATGACAAAAGGAAGTGTGTGCAATCAAAATTATACTGTCATTCTGAGGCTTGCACACTGCCATTCTGAGCAAGGCGATTACGCAGTATGCCTTGTGCAAGAATCTTCTTTGACTTGGGTCAAGGCTTGATTGATGTGTTAAACTTAATTTGTAGTACCTTGTTATTTCGGCGGCAGCAAGCCACCGCCCTACGGTGTATGTGAAGCCTAATTTGTAGGGGCGATTCACGAATCGCCCGAAAATCAATCACGAATTTAAATGTGCTATATTAAAAAAGCTGTCGAATAAAATCGACAGCTTTTATCGTTAACCTAAAAGTATGTCCGATATCAGCATTACGCAAAAGCCTGCAAGCAGAGCATAGGTAGCGCCTCGCTGAGCTCCGTGCGCGTGGGTTTCGGGTATCATTTCGTCGCTGATTACGTAAAGCATTGTGCCGCCTGCAAAGGCTAAGGCAAAGGGTAGTATGAAGGAGGCTATGCTAACCGCAAAGTAGCCTATTAATGTGCCCACAACCTCTATTAAGCCTGTAAGAGAGGCTAAAATAAATGTTCGCTTTTTGCTAACACCCGAGGAGAGCATAGGACCTATAATTACCATTCCCTCGGGAATGTTTTGCAAAGCAATACCGCCCGCTATTACAAGCGCCTCGCTTGCGTTTCCTGAGCCGAAGCTGACTCCTGCGGCAATGCCCTCGGGCAAATTGTGAATTGCAATTGCTGTGACAAACAATAAAACCTTGCTCAGCTTGGGATTGTTGCGGTGGTCCTCTAAATCTGCTCCTGCCATCTTGTGTAAATGCGGCACAAGCTTGTCAATTAGATTAAGCGCGACAGCTCCTGTAAATATTCCCGCAACCGTTACTAAAAGCGCTATTGGCGTTCCGTATTTTGAGCCATATTCGTATGACGGTACAACCAGTCCAAGTATAGCGGCGCAGAGCATAACTCCTGCGGCAAAGGACAAAACAATATCGCTGAATTTGTGGGAAATGTTTTTGAAAATAAAGCCTATTATAGCGCCAATAACGGTAGCCCCGCCAACGCCTAAGGCAGTTAGCATTACTATTGTCATAAGATTATTTCCACTTCCTTTCCGTAATTTACCGAATCGGGCTCAACCAAGCAATCAATGGCTAAAATCTTAACACCCTCAGTTTTTGCCTGTCTCAAGGCATCGCCAAATTCCTTGTGGGTTTTGTCGTTGGGAGTAAAATATTTTACGTCCTTCATTTGAATTATAAAAAGCACATAAGCCATGTAGCCTCGGCTCTTTGCGGACATTAGCTCCTTTAAATGCTTAATTCCTCTTTCGGTAGGAGCATCGGGAAAGCTTACAATCCCGTCGTTTTCAAGTGTTACGCCCTTTACCTCTAAAAATGCTTTTTCCTCTCCGTTTTCAATGTAAAAATCAAATCGAGAGCTTACGTAGGTAACCTCGCGCTTAATATAAGCATTGGGAAATTGCGCCCTTAAATATTCTTCAGCGACATCATTTACAATTTGCGAGTCCATATTAATTAAACGCGTTTGACTGCCGCACACCTTTTCGACTGCAATTAAATCATATTTGGTCTTTCGCGCAGGATTATCGGATGCGCTTAAATAAACCGTTACACCTTCAACCAAAAGCTCCTTGCATCTGCCTGTGTTTTTAACGTGTACGGTGCATATTTCGTTGTCTATCATTACCCTGGCTATAAATCTGTTGGGACGCTCGACAAATGTACCTCTGACAATTTTATTGTATTTCATTTTTACCTTACCCTGTGTCAATAAAATATACTATTTTGCAGAATTTTCACTTTGATTATATCATAGTTTTGAGCTTGTGTCAAATGCCTTTTCTTCCATATGTGACTACATATGTGGCTACATATGGGAAATGGAAATGGAAATGGAAATAGAAATGGAAATAGAATTATATAAGCAATTAACAAACAAGGACAGACAGCACCGGTTTTTTGGGTGTATAATGTGAGTACAAGGTTGACACAAAAATAATTTTGTGGTACAATGATAATGGAATAATATTTCAAAAGGAGAAATTTATGAAAAAATCGCTTTTAATTTTAATCTTGGCAATTCTTGCGGTTGTTGCTCTTGCATTTACTGCTTCTGCCGAGGAAATTACCGTAACAGACGACGGAACAGCCGGCATTACCCTTGGGCAGTGCGTAATTGAGGGCTTGGACAGAGAAATTCCCGCCTCATCAAGCGGCTTTACCTTTGTTCTTGATACAGAGGCAAAGACAGCTAAAATAACAAAATGGGCAAATTACGCAGATACCGAGCTTGGCAAAAAGCTTGTTGTTCCTTCATACGTTACCTATAATGGCGAAAGCTATGCGGTTACTACCTTTTCTCGCGTAGCTCTCGGCACAGATAACGGTAAGGGTAAAACCAATGACGGTAACTTTATTCTTACACACGTTTACATTCCCGACACGGTTGTATCTATTCCAAACAGCGCTTTTGAAAGCTGTAAGGCGCTTGAATATGTATATATCGGAAACGGCTTGGAGGCATGGGGAGAAAAAGCATTTTATTTTGCAGGCACAACCGTTGGCTCTTACTTTGTTGACGACGGTACAGGCAACGTGGTTGTATTAGAGTCTACCGGCGCGAATATGGGTGATATTAAGGAATTTATTCTGAAATCCAAAAAGGTAACAGAGCTTCCCAAGCAAATCTTTATGCATACCGAATTTGATAAAAATGCCATAATTGAGGTTGACATAACTCAATTTAAGGTGTTTGGCTATCACTGTATCTCTTTAAATCAACATGCCTTGACAGACAATCATCATTTCAAGGGAACAGGCATAAGATTTGATGTTTTTGATTTGAGAAACGCCGAAACTATTGATGATAATGCCTTTTTCTTCGCATATGGCGGAAAGGTTATGATTATTAATGCCGACCAAGCAAAATACTTTAATATTAACAGTATTCGCGGTAATGGCGCTAACTATTACAATGAGGATACAGATAATGACGGCTTATTCATTGTTTGCGGCGGCGAAACCAAGGAAACAGCCAAGACCTTAACAGGTCCGTTGTGGACAGCCAATATGCATTACTGGTATGGCTCAAAGGTATTTATGAATGTAGTACTGAAGGGCTATATTAATGCTTATGACGGAGTAGACGGTGCTGAAAACCAAAACAGTTACGGTATTGACCAGGTAAACTACTACTTTGATTCAAGCGATGCAATGAATTACTATTTTGATTCCATTGACAGCACAACAAGCAAGGACACAACCTATGCGCGCTATGCAAAGAACAGCAAAGGCTACTTTAATGTGTGTAACGGTAACGGATACGCAACTGCATACAACATTAAGCAAAACGCCGATACAGGCTTATACTATCTTGAAATGTGGAAGAGCGACGAAGCAACTCCTACATACAACACAATAGTTGATGGCAAATGCACCGAGTCAACCCTGTGCCGTATTTGCGACAGTGAGCTTGTAGCAGGTATAGAGCACAGCCTTGTATCAAAAATTCTATACGAAAACGGTTATTTAAAGGCAGGCGCATTTAAGACCTGGTGCGAAAATGACGGTTGTGTACATTCCGTATCTGTTGCAACAGAGGCGCTCTTTACATCTCTCGGCTATTCAACAACAACACTTGGCGGCAAGGGCGTTGTTCAAGGCTTTATGATAAACAAGATGGCTTATGAAGCATACTTGGAGCAAAATCCTGAGTTTGCCTATGGCGTTGTTGCAAGCACCGTTGAAAATCCTTTGGACGAGGAAGGCAATGCAATAAATGAGGGCAAAACCATAGTAGTTGATATGTCTAAAAATTCAAACCAAGCCTTTGAAATTAAGGTAACAAGCATTGGTGAAAACACAGACGTTGGCATCATTTGCTGCGGCTACGTAATAGACACCGACGGACTCCATTACCTCAACAACGGAGAAACGGTCGACAGCCCGGCTCTGAAGAGCTATAACCAATTTAACAACTAACAAAAAAAGAGCAAAGGACGTTTCCTTTGCTCTTTTTAATCTTCCATATATAGCTCGTCAAGATGCCAATTGGTTGGGTTTTTGTAGATGTATTTCAAATGCTCTTCATAATCCTCGCGGTTTCTTATAATGTGGTCGTGGAAATGGCGTTGCCAAATGCTTTTGCCGTATTCCTTGTTACAAAACCGCTTGAACGTTGATACAAATTGCGATACAACCGAGTGTTGTCTTGTAGGACAGAGGATTATTATGAAAAATGAATTGCCCAAGAGAAAAAACACCATTTGCACCCGTAAGGGCGGATCCATATAACCCGCTTGGTTGAAGGAATATCCTTTGATGAATTTGGATGATAGAAATGGAAAA
>JAFTZI010000131.1 GCA_017461055.1 Clostridia bacterium
GAGTCCTTTGCCCATTCTACATCGAAATCCTCCCAAAAGGTGGTTGCTCCCTTATCAAGCATTTTTCCGTAATATTCCTTCATAATATTAATGGCATTTTGCTTATCAAAGGATGCAATTGCCTTTAGTATATAATAGCTCATAAAGGTTGAAAGTCCCCTTGCTCCGTCCTTTACAAGCAGCTCCTTGTCTTCCCTGTCAAGTCCTGTGGCAAAATACTTTAGTCCTGCCACCTGCTTGCTTTTCTGAACCTTGATTGACTTTTTCAAAAGTCGTTCAAGGGTCTTATTTGCAGCAGTTGTATCTCTTTTGAACAGGCTCAACACCTTAATTGCCTTTTTCATAGCAATTATATTAATTGCTCTTACTCCGCCCTCCTCATCGGGCTGGGAGCTTGTGGGCCAATCCACAAACAGAAAGGAATATTTAAGCTCTCCGTTTTCGCTAACGTGCTCGGACATCAGCTTAACTAAGTCCTCCATATAATCTATTTGCTTAGCTAAATAATCAAGCGAGCCTGTTTTTTCATAATAATCAGCCAAAATTATTATCCACCACATAGAGTACATTGGCATATTGTTCATCCAATGCGGCAGGGGTGTTTGCTCCTTTACAAAATCCAAGGAGCGCTCCAGCACCTTGCTTTTTTTGTAAAGAGTAGTTAATGCAAGCATTTCCGGATGTGAATCTCCCACCCAAACAAGACGGTCACGCTTTACTCCGTCCCACAAATAGTCCTGACCTGCGCACAAATCTATTGTGCGCTTAGAAGCCTCATAAATCCTTTTTATCAGCTCATCCTTACCTTGATAGCGATACTCTGCCCTTCCCTTATAAATATGGTTAATGGCAACTATGGATTTTATTTTTGCGTCCCCGTAAAAATCCACACGCACAAAGCGAAAGCCCGTGTTACCGAAGGTCATATCGGAATAGTCGCAAAGCTCTGTTTCAAAATCGCGCAGGGCGTGGTCATTTGTGGCATTCCTCTCCCCGCCTATATCCGAGCAGCACTCGGTTAAGCTTTCGCCAAAGCGTATTCTTACACGGGCTTTCTTTGTTAAAAAGGTAAGAATACGTATGCCTCCGTTCATTTCCTTGCCATAATCTAAAATTATATACCCGCCCTGAGAAACGGTAGCGGTTTTTGTTTCGCAAAGTCCTATTTGCAAGGGCTGCTTTATAAGCAAGCTATTTGTATCGTTTGCCAAATGGCTGTCTTTAATTTTCTTAGGAAAAATATACTCTTTCATTTACTCATACATTTCAAGGGTTGACCTTAAATGCTCCTTGATTTTTTCAATTGTTGAAGGTGGGGACAAAACCTTAAAGCTTTTGTTAAAGGCGCAGCACCAGCTAATAAAGGTTGGGCTTTCCTGTACCTCTACGGCGCAATGGATTTTACCGTTGTCGCACTCACGCATTTTAACGCCCTTACCGAACTTGTCAAAAATAACGTCTATTATGCTCTTGTCAATTTCAAATTCCACTCTTTTTACATCGCCGCCATACATACTGAATTGCTGACGCTTATATTTTGCAATATCAATATTAGGATTGGGAGTTATGTCCCCGTCCTGAATTTTCACCTTATCCATTCTGTCAATACGGTAATTTGCCAGCTTGCCGCCGTGCCTGTCGTCATAGCAGGTAAGATAATACTGTCCGTTGTCTATTACTGTTGTAACAGGATTAACTATATACTCTCTTATTTGGCTCGGGTCTTTTTTGTCAAGCTTATAAACTCTTTCTCTGTTTACGTTGTGCTCAGAATAGGCAAACGATATTTTTTTCTTTTTCTTGATTGCTTGAACAATAGTATCAATGGAGTAATAAATTCCCTCATTAACTCCCTTAACGGTTGAGAATTTTGTAATATTGCTCTTTAGCATTGTTCCTCTTTTGCTGCCTGCCAGCATTGAGATTTTGTTAATAAGCTCCTCTGTTTTCTTTTCCGTAACAAAGGCAGATGCCTGCACAGCATCCATTAAAATTCTTACCTCAGGCTGATTAAAGGACCTGTCCTCAACAAAATATTTGTTGCTCCTTTGCCTGTCCATTAACACCTCGTAGCCGTGCTGATTTAATATCTTAATGTCGGTATAAAGTATCTTTCTGTCAACCTCTATTCCTTCCTTTTTGAGCCTTGCAATTAAGTCATTGGTGGATATCGGATGCTCCTCGTCAGTTTCGCTTTTTAAAATCTCCCACATTTTTAAAAGCTTGATTTTTCTTGTGGTTTCAATATTCATAAAAAAGCTCCTCCCTTTTTTCTCAGTTTACCACATAATCCCTCAAAAATCAAGTGAAATGTACTAATTTAGGGACAGTTTGCGTCATTTTGGGCGCAAAAGCCTCTATTTCGCCATCAAGTGTACTGATTTTGGTACATATGGCAGTTGACAGAAAGGTATTGGCAGTGCTAAAATCGAGGTGTAAGAAAACCCAAAAAGGAGATTTTATGAAAATGAAAAACATTGAATGCTTTGGCTTTGAAAGAAAAATCGGAAAGACACCAAGCGGCGGCAAATATTGCGATATTTATTACTATCGCGGATGCAACGAGGCGTGCGAAAAAAGCGAAGCCACACACTGCATAATATTTGAAAAGAAGAAAAACGGTAAATTAATAAACACCATTTACTGTAGCTTATAATCTATGCTGACACAAATGTGACATTTCCGCAATTAAACTGTGCGTGTTGTTTTCCTTTCTTTTTAAGGGGGATGCTGTGGCTAACCGCTGTATCCCCCTTATTTTTTTACAAAATTCAACATAATTTGTTAATATTCTTACTTTTATTATGATATAATTATCGTAGTATAGATTTAAGCTTGAGGGGGAGAGCGGAAATATGGGCAAAAATGACTTTGACAGCTTTGATTGGATCGCCAAAATTCTTGGTGACAACGCAAGACGAACAATTAAAAACGACGATGCGGTAGCGGCTCCGTCAAGCAGTGAGGAGCTTCCCTTAGATGACCTGCAAATAGAAGAAATAACCTCTTGGGATTTGCCCGACTGTTACGAAAATACCTATGCTCTTGACCCACGTGCAAGTGATGTTCACACCGAAAGCATAAGCGACGGTCTTGTTCTTTCCCTTTGTAATGTTGGTCAAGTAGATATCGAGTATATTTCTATGATTACGGGACAGGAGCTAAAAACGGTTATTTCCACTCTTAAGGGCTCAATTTATCAAAACCCCGAGCGTTGGGATGAGTGCTTTTACAAGGGCTGGGAAACCGCGGAGGAATATTTATCGGGTAATCTTGTACGAAAATACAAGCTTGCAAGTCGCGCAAACAATAAATATAAGGGCTATTTCCAAGCAAACTTAGATGCTTTACAGGAGGTAATGCCTCCAAGCGTTGCCACTGAGGACATTTACGCGCCCTTGGGCGCGCCTTGGATTCCCGCAGACGTAATTGATGCTTTTATCGACCATCTTTTAGGCCCTGTTATACCTATGCTTTCCTCCTCCGTTTACAGAACAAGACACTCCGAGGAGCTTGCACTTTGGGAAATTCCGGGCAAAAACCGATATTCTGCCACACGTTATTCCACACTTTGCTATTCCACCTACGGAACTGCAAGATTGGATGCTCTTTCCATTATTGAAAAGACCCTTAATCAAAAAACCATTTCCATATTTGACGAGGAAAAAACAGGGGAAACCAAAGCTAACGGAAAGCCAAAAACCGTGCGTGTGTTAAACGAAAGAGAAACGGTTTTAGCCCTTGACAAGCAGGAAAAAATTCTTGAGGAATTTGCAAGCTGGCTGTGGAGCGACCCTGCACGCAAAAAAAGGCTTGAGGAAATTTATGAGGAACGGTATTCCTCAAACAAGGTGCGTCGCTTTGACGGCTCATTTTTAACCTTTCCAAATTTGAATCCGGAAATTGAGCTGTTTCCGTACCAAAAAAATGCGGTTGCCCGTATTTTATTTACTCCAAACACTCTCCTTGCCCACGATGTAGGCTCTGGCAAGACCTTTGTTATGATTTGTGCGGGAATGGAATTAAAGCGTATGGGTATTGCAAAAAAGAACCTTTACGTTGTGCCCAATAACCTTGTCGGTCAATGGCGAGATGCCTTTCGTTATATGTACAAGGATGCAAAGCTTCTTGTGGTAGAGCCAAAGGTGTTCACTCCTTCAAAAAAGTGGGAGACCCTTGGCAAAATACGTGACGGGGATTATGACGGAATAATTATGGCATATAGCTGCTTTGAGGGCATACCTATGTCGAAGAGCTTCCAGATTGACAAGCTGGAGGAGCAAATAAAGTCAATTGAAAAAAGCTCTCAAACCCTTTATTCCAACAGCTTATCCCCTCAAAGAAGAAAGCTTGAAAACGAGCTTAACAATCAAATATTGACAAGAATAAATCCCGAAGAGGTTTTCTTTGACAAGCTTGGAATTAACACAATATTCTTAGACGAGGCGCACAACTACAAAAATGTGCCTGTGGAAACCAAAATCGACCGCGTTCTCGGAATTAACTTTGGCACAGGAAGCGCAAAATGTCAGGATATGCTTGATAAGGTCAGATGCGTACAGGAGCAAAACAACGGACGCGGCGCGGTTTTTGCAACAGGAACGCCTATTACAAACTCCTTGACAGATGCATTTGTTATGCAAACATATTTGCAAGGGGGAGAATTAAAGCTTTTAGGTCTTGCATCATTTGACGGTTGGATTGGAATGTTTGCCGAAAGGCATACAGACTTTGAGGTTGATATTGACACATCAAAGTTCCGCTTGGCAACAAGATTTTCAAAATTTCACAATTTGCCTGAGCTTACCTCTCTATTTTCATCTATTGCAGATTTTCACACCGTATCGAAAAAGGACATTGATTTACCCGATTTCTGCGGATACACAGATAATTTGATTCCACCCGATGCCACATTTGTAAGATATTTGCAAAATATTTCCAAAAGGGCAGACCTTGTAAGACAGCATAAGGTGCCAAGAAATAAGGACAATTTGCTCCTTATTACCACAGACGGACGTAAGGCGGCACTTGATGTAAGATTGGTTGACGACACCGTTACACGTCTTGATAGCTGTAAGGCAACGTCCTGCGCTAAAAACGTATTCGAGATTTATAAAAGCTACCACGATAAAACACAGCTTGTTTTTTCCGATTACGGTACTCCTAAGGAAACCTTTAATGTTTACACGGAGCTGAGAAGACTGTTAATAAGCTATGGCGTTATGCCAAATGAAATTGAATTTGTTCACTTTGCAACAACAGACAAAAAAAGAGATAAGCTTTTTGAGGACGTGCGCAAGGGCAAGATAAGAATTTTAATTGGCTCTACCTTAAAGCTGGGGCTTGGTGTTAACGTACAGGACAAGCTTGTGGCAATACATCATTTAGATGTGCCCTGGCGACCTGCCGATATGGTTCAGCGTGAGGGACGTATTTTAAGACAGGGTAACACAAACGACGAGATTTTTATACACCGATATATAACTAAGGGCAGCTTTGATGCTTATTCCTGGCAGCTTCTTGAAACAAAGCAGCGCTTTATTTCCTCTCTGCTTGCGGGAAGCGTTAGCGAAAGAGCAAGCTCCGATGTTTACGACACTGCCCTTAACTATGCGGAAATCAAGGCATTAGCCATAGGCAACCCTGCCATTAAGGAGCGAGTTGAGGTTTCCAACGAATTAAACAGGCTCATTATTTTAAGACGCGAGCTTGTTATTCACAAGGAGGGCTTACGTCAGGAGTTAAACAAGCTTCCTGCAAGAATTGAAAGGCAGAAGCAAAATATTGCCAATGCTTTAGGGGACAGCGAGCTATACAAGGACTCCAAAAAGGAGCTTACTCCTACCGAGCGTAAGGATATACGTATTGCGCTTGAAAACGCCCTTATGGAAAATACTCTTAAAACAAACGAAACAGAGCTTTTTGAATATCAGGGCTTTAAAATCGTTTTGCCCTCGGGTATGAGTGATAACAAGCCGTTTATATGGCTTTTGGGCAGTGGCAAATACTACATTGAATTAGGCGAATCCCCCTTAGGCTATCTTGTAAGAATTGATAATTTCTTAGAGGATTTTGAAAAATACATAAAGAAGCAGGAGGACAAGCTTGATAAGCTTGAAATGGTTCAGATTTCAATTGAAAAGGAGCTTGCCGAGGACGACGAATATAGCGAAAGAATTGATTCTCTTACCGAAAAGCTTGAAAAATTAGACAAAGAATTAGGAGTAAACAAGAAATGAGCTTAAAAGTATCTTTAATTCCTACCCTTAGTGTAGATAAGGCAGTTGATATACTTTCAGAAACCTACATTTCAGCCATAGAAACAGGCACACCCTTTAAAAGCGTGCCCTCTGTAATGCTGTGGGGTCCTCCCGGTGTAGGTAAATCACAGGCGATTACACAAATTGCAAGGAAAATTCAAAAATCAACAGGCAAGGAATGTCGTGTGACGGATGTTCGTCTTTTGCTTTTCAACCCTATTGATTTAAGAGGAATACCTACCGCCAATGCAGACAAGACCTTGGCTGTTTGGCTAAAGCCACAGATTTTTAATATGAGTGATGAGACGGGAATTGTAAATATTCTCTTTCTTGATGAGATTTCCGCTTGCCCTCAATCTGTACAGGCGGCGGCATATCAAATTACTCTTGACAGAATTATAGGCGAGCATAAGCTGCCTGACAACTGTATAGTTATAGCGGCAGGAAACAGGGTAACGGACAAAAGCGTAGCATATAAAATGCCAAGAGCCTTGGCAAACAGACTTTGCCATATGGAAATTGAGCCTAACTTTGACTCCTGGAAGCGTTGGGCGGTTGCAAGCGGTGTTTCTCCTAAGGTTGTGGGCTTCCTTTCCTTCAGGCACGACTTTATGATTGAAAATGAAAGCGTAGCGGAGTCCTTAGCCTTCCCCACCCCACGTTCCTGGGAAATGGTAAGCAAGCTACTAAATATGTCTAATCAGGACGAGCAAAAAATGTACCCGATGATAGCAGGATGTGTTGGCACAGGTGTTGCAAGCGAATTCAGCTCCTGGTGCAGAATTTTCAATTCCTTACCCGATATGGAATCCATTTTTAAGGGCAGAACAATAACTGTGCCGCAAAAAACAGATGCGCTTTATGCCCTTGTTTCATCAATGGCATCATACGCAAGAGAGCATAAGGACAACACGGTGGAAATTGAAAATTCTCTAAGATATGCGCTTTTATTGCCACCCGACTTTTGCGTGGTATTAATAAAAAGCTACATAGCAATTGAAGAGGGCTACCGCGAAAGGCTTTTAAGGCTTCCTGCCTTTACTAAGCTCCTGTCCGAGCGAGGACGGTACTTAAACGGACTATAAGCAAGGCAACGCAAGGTTGCCTTGCAGTGAAATCGAGCCTATGGCTCGGTGAAATTCGACCAAGGTCGAGTGAAATGTTGCAAACGCAACGTGAAATTTTTGCTAAAGCAAAAGTGATAAGTAACAAAAACAAAAAATTATGGTAGCAATAAAGAAAACGCAAACTAATCTGTCATTCTGAGGCTTGCCGAAGAATCTGCTTTGACTTGGGTCAAGGCTTGAATGTAGGGACAAGCGTCAAAACGGGAGGTGCTTGCTTCTTCCGAAAAAACGGACACAATGGTCGCCCTTACGGTGTGAATGTTACCCGATTTGTAGGTGTCAGACCTTAGACGACCCATTATCAATCACGCATTTTTGCGTGTATGGAATCACACCCTTGTGTGAATGGAACCGTTCACAGAACGTATGGAATCATTCAAGGAATGTATGGCATCACACTATTGTCAAAGATCCATTCGCTACGCTCAGGATGACAGGTTAGAAAAAACGTACTGTCATTCTGAGGCTTGCCGAAGAATCTGCTTTGACTTGTGTCAAGGCTTGAATGGCGCGAGCATAACAAAAGAGCCTGCAACAAGTTGCAAGCTCTCGGCATTAAAATGTATTTTGTTCTTAGTCAAGATTTGGCTCAAAGCAAGGCATTAGCTCAAGCTTAAATTGGTTCATTTTGTGCTTACGGTCAATGATTTCCTTTTTCTTTGGGTCATCAATTTCGCCTGTGCGAATGTAACGGTCAAGCTCTGCGTAGGTAAAGCCCAGATTGTCCTCGTCGGTTTTTCCGCAAAGACCGTCAATCGGTATTTTGTCAACTAAGTCACGAGGCACGTTTATCAAATAGCCGATTTCCTTAATTTCCTGAACGGTTAATCTTGATAAGGGACTGAAGTCACCAGCAGAATCACCGTATCTTGTTGAATAGCCAACCCAATCCTCAGAAAGATTACAGGTGTTTACTACTCTTCCGTTACAGCTTTGGGAAACCGCATAAAGAGTAGACATTCTCAAGCGTGGCGCAAGATTAACCAGAGTTTGCTCGGAAATTGGCAAATTTTCGGGAAAGCTGTTTATAATACCGTCATAGCAATCCTTAATGTTAACAACATAGTGCTTAATACCAAGGTGGTTTACTATTTTGTAGGAGCAGTCAATATCATGCTGAACACCATTGGGCATTAAAACTCCGATAACACGGTCAGCGCCGAGTGCCTCAACGCAAAGTGCCGCTGCAATTGAGCTATCCTTACCGCCTGAAATGCCAAGCACAGCATTACATCCGGGACCGTTTTTCTCAAAAAAATCCCTTATCCATTGTACGCAATCATCCTTAACTCTTTGAGCATTAAACATTTTGTTTTTCTCCTTTTAATTTAAAAGACTATGTAAATATTATAAACAGAAAACTGTTTTTTGTCAATATATCGCAATATAATTGCAATTAATTACTGTAGGAGGGCTATTAGTATGGCTTATGACAAGGAATTTTTGGCGCAATGCTCCAAAAGAATTTTAAAAGCAAGAATGAGCTTGCTTGCTAATCACGGCTTTTACGGACTGCTTTTAAGCCATATGATTTTCGCCATTGACGAAAAGTGCGAAACAGCGGCAACCGACGGGGAGCGCATATATTTTTCCCCCGACTTTATGCAGGATTTAAGCGACAAGGAGCTTGAATTTGTTCTTATGCACGAGGTTATGCACGTTGCTCTTCTCCACTGTCAGCGCACAGAGGACAGGCACAATCTCACCTTTAATATAGCCACAGATATAGTTGTAAACTCAAATATTATGCATTCTCTTGGTGATGACCCCAAAAAAATCACCTTAAGTAAATATGGCGAGGCTATGCACATAGCCCCCGACGGCAAGGAAGGCTACCTTTACACCGCCGAGGAGGTTTATGAAATGCTGAACCAAAAGCTAAAAAGTTCAGGCATTGACCCAAGCTCCTTGGGTAACGGAAGCCAAGCAGGCAACGGTGGAAATGATAGCGACAGTGGGCAAGCCTGTCAAAACAAGAAGGATGCTTATGGCAATAAGCAAGGCAGCGGTAGCGGAAAAAAGCCAAGCAAGGAGCAAGGCAGCGGTGTAAGCGGCACATTTATGGACGACCACTCCAAGTGGGGCTCTCTTCCCGAGGACAAGGCAAATGAGCTAAGAGATGCTTGGGCAAAGCGACTTGACGATGCTTCGAAAATTGTGTCGATTTTAGACCCGTCCAACCAATGCGGCAGCGTTCCCTTGTGCGCTGAGCGACTGCTTAAGGACATAAAAAAGGCGCAGACGGACTGGAGAACTATTCTAAACGAGTTTGTGCAGGAGGAAATTTGCGATTACTCCTTCTCTCCGCCCGACAGGCGCTTTAGCGATACGGATTTCTTTTTGCCCGATTATAACGAAACGGATGCAACCGAGGTTAAAAATATTTTGTTTATGGTTGATACCTCGGCATCTATGTCCGATGATATGATTGCTGTTGCATACAATGAAATACGCGGTGCAATCGACCAATTTGGTGGAAAATTAGAGGGCTGGCTCGGATTTTTTGATGCAAGAATTGTTGAGCCATTGCCGTTTTCATCTATAGGTGAGCTTGAGGTAATTCGCCCTTACGGTGGCGGTGGCACACGGTTTGATATAATTTTCCAATATGTTAAGGAAAAAATGATTAATGAACCGCCTGCCTGTATAGTTATTTTAACTGACGGCTATTGTAGCTTTCCCGATGAAGCAATGGCTAACGAAATACCGGTTTTGTGGATTATAAATAACGACGAGGTAAATCCACCTTGGGGCAAGGTGACAAGAATTGACCCCAACATAGAAAAAATGTGAGGTAGTATATGACAATATTGTTTTTAGGAACAGGGGCAGCAGACTTCCCTGAAAACCGTGAGGGCGTTGAGGGCTTCAGAAGAACGTCCTCGGTGCTTATAAATGACGAATTGCTAATCGACCCGGGACCTTGGGTTTTAGATGCAATTAAGGAATTTGATGTTGATGTATCAAAAATCAAATACATTATCAATACGCATACTCACTCCGACCATTTTTGCAAGGATACTCTTGACTATTTATGCACACAGGGTGCCGAATTTTTCAAAACCGATGAAGAAGGCACCGTAAATATCGGAAGGTACGAAATTGAGGTTTTAAGGGGCAACCATACTGTTCCTGTCAGCCATTTTATCATAAAGCACGAGGATAAATGCCTATTTTACGGTCTTGACGGAGCTTGGCTGCAATACAAGGAAATTGAAGCGATTTGGAAAAACAAGCCCGACCTTGCTGTTTTCGACGCAACCGTTGGCTTTATTTCCGAGGATTACCGTCTGTTTGAGCATAACAACTTAAATATGGTAATTGAAATGAAAAAAAGCATAGGCAAGGACATAAAGCGCTACGCTATCAGCCATATGGCATACACATTGCACACGGACCACGAGAAATTGTCAATGGAAATGGCAAAGCACGACATAATCACAGCCTTTGACGGAATGCATCTTGTATTTTAAATGGTGGCTGACACACTACTCTAAAAGCTCATATTCGCTTGAAGGGAACCTCTCAACTTAAAGCCAAAAACAGTACTGACAACGGTTAGTGACGCTACATAAAAGAGTCTACCCTGTGTGAATTATTCACACAGGGTAGGTCTTTTTTGGTTATTTTGATTCTGCAATTTTTTCGATTTTTCTGTTGCGGAAATACAAGCCAAGGTCAATTGAAACCATTGTCAGATTTACACAATAAAGCACAAACTTAAGAATAGCAAGCCAGCCTGTAAAGTCCTGTATTACTATTTTGCCAATAATAATTGCTATGTAGCCTGTTATAATTGCCATTGTAAAGTATGGGCTTTTTCCTTTGGTGGACTTGGATGTTGCGCTTTTGTATATAGAAAGAGGCCAAGAAACGCCAAAGCATATAACCATAATTGTTTCGCATATTGTTGCTATTAATTCAGGTGTCATTTTATTTCTCCATTCTGCTTTTTTCGCTTGATAGTATAGCATTTTTTATTCCTTATGTCAATAATTACCTTAATAAAAGCGCCGAAATTTGAAAAAAATACAGAAAATCGAAAAATAATAATATTATGAAAAATAAGTCTTGACAACCCAACCAAAATGTGCTAAAATACATTAGCATATTGGGATATAGCCAAGCGGTAAGGCACCAGACTTTGACTCTGGCATTTCGATGGTTCGAATCCATCTATCCCAGCCAAGATAAACGAAAAACGAACCACTTTGGTTCGTTTTTTGTTTATCAGCTAAATTTGCACGAGTGCAAGCTAAATTGAGCATAGCTCAGCTAAATTCCTAACGGAGCTAAATTGGCTTTGCCAGCTATGGTGAGCAA
>JAFTZI010000132.1 GCA_017461055.1 Clostridia bacterium
AGGCAAATAAAAAAGCCCCTTAAGGGGCGGTCGGTGGGAGTCGTGCAAATGGCAGACTGTTCGACGAGCTTTTAGGCTCAGCCCACTGACTTGCCCTAAGGGGGCAGTGCAAACCACCAGCACGGCTGGTGGTTATGATTAGAGCACTTTTTAAAAGTGCATTTTTTATTTTAATTTTGGCGTTCTTCTGATGGAACACGCTCTCTAAAGAGAAGAGAAATACACCAAAGTGCACATAATGCTACTAAAACATACACAATTCTTGCACCGATGCTATCTACACCACCAAAAATCCATGCAACGATATCAAACTTGAATAGACCAACGCTACCCCAGTTGATGCCACCAATAATTAAAACTGCAAGGGCAATTCTGTCAATCAACATTGAATTTTCCTCCATTATTTTTGAACATTACGTTCAGTACTATTTTAAGCAAATCACGAATTTATATACAAGTAATCGAAAACAAATTTTGGCTGACAAGCAATTTGTTAAAAAATTGGTAATATGATTTACAGAGGTGATTATAATGGGAATTTTTTCAATGATTTTACAGGTAGCCTTTATGATTTTGGGGGTTGAGCCTGTGCAGAAATTTCCTCCTGCACTCAGCAAGGAAGAAGAGCAAAAGTATTTGGAGCTTTGCAAAAAAGGTGATTCAGATGCAAGAAACAAATTAATTGAGCACAATTTAAGACTTGTGGCACACGTGGTCAGAAAATATTATACGGTCAATAAAAGCTCGGATGATTTAATATCAGTTGGGACAATCGGCCTTATTAAAGCGGTGGATACATTTAATAATTCAAATGGAACAAGATTTGCAACTTATGCTGCTAAATGTATTCAAAATGAAATTTTGATGCTTTTCAGAAGTCAAAAAAAGTATGGCTGTGAGGTTTCGCTCAATGACACAATAGACGTTGATAAGGATGGAAATCCGCTTACATATCTCGATATTATTTGTGTGGAAGATACAATTGCTGAGGATTTAGATAAAAAAATTCAAATTAATAAGGCATTGTCCTATATCAAAAACAATTTGGATGAACGAGAAAAGCAAATATTAGTAATGAGATACGGACTTGGAAATACACAAGCCTATACACAGAGAGAGGTAGCTAAAATTTTGGGAATTTCGCGCTCATATGTGTCAAGAATAGAGAAGTCGTCACTCGAAAAAATAAACAAATATTTGTCCTGTGAAGGTTGACTTTTCCGCTTTATATAGTATATAATATATAATAGCATATTATTGCACGGGAGAAAAAAATGGTAAGAATTGAAAAGGTTATTGATGGCTCTCTTGCTAAAAAGCACGGAGCTTGCGAAAATGATACATTAGTTAGCATAAACGGCCACGAAATAAACGATGTGCTTGATTATAGATTTTATCTTGCTGACAGTCATATTGATGTGTGTATATTACGTGACGGGGATAAGCTTGCATTTAGTATAGACAAGGAAACGTATGATGATATTGGATTGGAGTTTGAAACTCCGCTAATGGACAAAAAGCACAGATGCGAGAACAAATGTATTTTTTGCTTTATTGATCAATTACCGCAGGGCTTGAGGGAATCACTTTACTTTAAGGACGATGATTCAAGACTGTCATTCTTACATGGAAATTATATTACCCTTACAAATCTTTGCGAAAAGGATATCGACAGAATAATTGAAATGCACATTTCTCCTGTAAATGTTTCTGTGCATACAACAAATCCGGAGCTCAGATGTAAAATGATGCACAACAAAAGAGCAGGAGAAACGCTTTCGTATTTGAAAAAGCTTTCTGATAACGGAATAGAGCTTTGCGCACAAATAGTTCTTTGCAGGGATGTCAATGACGGTATAGAGCTTGAAAGGTCACTTAATGATCTTGCAGGGTTGGTTCCAAGCCTTGTTAGTGTTGCAATAGTGCCATCAGGCTTAACCTCATATAGAGAAAACCTATATCCACTAAAGCCATTTGACAAGGAATCATCTTTAAAGGTTATTAAGACGGTTGAAAAGATTAATCAGAAATACAGAAAAAACATTAAGCGCAATTTGTTTTTCTGCTCAGACGAGTTTTATCTTATGGCAAATAAGAAATTACCAAAGGATTCTTACTATGAGGAGTACAGTCAGCTTGAAAACGGAGTAGGGATGCTGCGTTCCTTTGAAAATGAATTGGAATTGTTTTTGAAAACTCTTTCTAAGGAGGAAAAGCAAATTCAGAGAAGCATCAGTATTGCCACAGGTGAAAGTGCGTATGAATTCATTTGTAATTCTGTGAAGAAAATACAAAGAAAATGCAAAAATGTTAATTGTGATGTATATAAGATTGAAAACGATTTCTTTGGACATACAATTACAGTTGCAGGATTAATTACCGGTAAAGACTTAATTAATCAGCTAAGCGGTAAGAAATTAGGAGAGGAGCTTTTAATTTCAAGAACTATGTTAAGAAGTGAGGGTGATTTGTTTTTGTGCAATAGCTCTCTTGAGGATGTTGAAAAAGGCTTGGGTGTTAAGGTAACACCCGTTATGCAGGATGGAGCAAGCTTTGTGATGGCTGTGCTCGGAATTAAGGAGGTATAAAATGGCAAAACCGATAGTTGCTATTGTGGGTAGACCAAACGTTGGAAAAAGCACACTATTTAACAAGATAATAGGTGAAAGACGCTCCATAGTTGAAGATACCCCGGGCGTTACAAGAGACAGAATATATGGCGAGAGTGAATGGAATGGCAGAAAATTCATTCTTATTGATACCGGAGGAATTGAGCCTAAAACCGATAACATTATTTTACAAAAAATGAGAGATCAGGCACAAATTGCTATAGATACTGCTGATGCTATAATTTTTATGTGCGATATAAACGCAGGTTTAGTAGCAGATGACAGAGATATAGCAATTATGCTTAAGAAAAGCGGTAAGCCTATCGTTCTTTGCGTAAATAAGGCAGATAAGGTTGGACAGGTTGATCCAACATTTTATGAGTTTTATGAATTGGGCTTTGATAAAGACCCGATTGCTGTTTCTTCCATTCACGGAAGCGGTACAGGTGATTTACTTGATGAGGTGCTTTCCTCTATTCCGGAGAGAGAAAATGAGGAAAACGATGATGACGTTATAAATGTTTGTGTTATAGGAAAGCCAAATGCCGGTAAGTCATCAATTATCAACAAAATACTTGGAACGGACAGACTAATAGTTTCATCAATTGCAGGTACAACAAGAGATGCAATTGACACCAGGTTTGAAAACGGATACGGAAAGTATAATTTTATTGATACTGCCGGTATAAGGCGTCAAAGTAAGGTTGAAGATAGAATTGAGAAATTCAGTGTTCTTCGCGCTCATATGGCTGTTGAAAGAGCCGATGTATGCTTGCTCGTTGTTGACGCAACAGAGGGTGTAACCGATCAAGACGAAAAAATCGCCGGTATAGCACACGAGGCAGGAAAAGCAGTTATAATTGTGGTTAATAAGTGGGACTTGCCTGAGGTAGATGAAAAGGATACTGTCAAGTACACAAAAAAGGTATACGAGGCACTATCTTATATGACATATGCACCTGTTATGTATGTTTCTGCTTTGACAGGACAGCGTATTGTAAAAATATTCGAGCAAATCAACTATGTTTTCAATCAATCTAAAACGAGAATTTCTACCGGTATGCTAAACGATGTGTTAAATGAGGCAATTACCAGAGTTCAGCCGCCTTCAGATAAGGGCAGACGCTTGAAGGTGTATTATATGACACAGGCAAGTGTTGCTCCACCGACATTTGTTTTATTCTGCAATAGTGCAGCGCTGTTTCATTTTTCTTATCAGAGATATATTGAAAATTGCTTAAGAAACACCTTTGGCTTTAAGGGAACGCCTATTAAGCTTATTATTAGGCAACGCTCGGAGGAGGATGAAACAAGAATATGAGCTTCGATAAAATATGGAATTTAGGATATTTTTCTGACAAATTTTCAGATATACACGTAATAGGCAGCTTACATTGGATGTTGGCTGTTGTTGTGTGTGCTGTTATAGCGTACCTTTTAGGAAGTATAAACTGCGGTGTTTTAATTTCAAGAGTTTATGGAAAAGATATTCGTAGTGTTGGAAGCGGAAATGCCGGTGCTACTAATATGACAAGAACCTTTGGTAAAAAAGCGGGTATTTTAACGTTTGTAGGTGATTTTGCAAAGGCTTCAGTAGCATTGACAATATGCAGATTGATTTTTGGATTCGAGGGAGCCTTTGTTGCCGGAATCTTTTGTATTGTAGGTCACGCGTTTCCTTTGTATTTTAAATTTAAGGGAGGCAAGGGCGTTGTTTGTATAGCGGCAATGGGATTGTTTACAACTCCACTTGTATTAGTTATTATGCTTGCCATTTTTGCTTTGATTCTTTTTGGATTTAAAATGGTTTCCTTTGCGTCTATTATGACGATGATTATTTACCCGTTTGTTTTGTTTCAAATGGAGGGTGCCGGACCGTGGATGATATATGCCATTTTGGCTTCGTTTTTTGTGATATTCTTGCATAGAAAGAACATTGTCAGAATATTCAACCACACAGAATCCAAAATTTCTATAGGCAAAAAGAAAAAGGATATTGATAATGAAAAACGTTAAAAGTGATACTCGTGATAAGCTTGTTGCACTTGTTATCGATTTAATAAAAGCAAAGGCATTGAAGAAAGTTGTTTTATCAAAGCCTGATGCAAGTGATGAAATAAAAAGCATTCTTTCTCCAAAGCTAATTTCCAAAGAACAGGTTTTACAGCTTGAAACCTTTTCCAAGGATAATAAGGCATATCATCGAAATATTAAGGACGGCTATGACAAGGAGCTTGATATACTTTTTTCTAACTATTCACAGATAAATGTTGTTTCGGCTTTAGGTGATATTCAGTTTATGCGCTCTAAGGGTGGCAAGGAATCTTTAATAGGTGATAAAAAGGTTAAGGACAAGCTTAATACTGAAGAGTTTGATTTAGTAGACAGCAGTGAAAATAACGTTAAAAAGAAATACATTTTGTCGGGAGACGAGGACTTTTTAAAGGTACTTGGTGTAAGTGACAGTAGTGGTCGAATACGTGACAAGATGCAGGCGAAATTCAGACAGATTAACAAGTTTGTTGAGCATATTGAAGCAATTAGGGACAAGCTACCGAAAAAAGACATTAATATTTACGATTTATGTTGTGGCAAAAGCTATCTTAGCTTTGCTGTGTATCATTATTTCAAAAATATACAGAAAATGAATGTAAATATGATATGTGTCGACTTAAAGGCAGATGTAATTGAATATTGCTCTAATTTGGCAAAGAGAATAGGCTTTGACAATATGGAATTTGTGTGCGGTGATATTATTGCATACGATATGAAGCTAAAGCCGCATTTGGTAATATCATTGCATGCTTGTGATGTCGCGACCGACATAGTTTTAAATAAAGCCAGTGATAACGGAGCAGAGGTTATCTTATCAACTCCGTGCTGTCATCACGAGTTAAATCATACCTTGAATTGTCAAGCTCTATCATTTGTGTCAAAGCATTCTATGCTAAGACAGAAAATGTGTGATGCACTAACAGATGCTTTAAGACTGTTAAAGCTGGAGTCAAACGGATATAAGGTTGATGCTATGGAGCTTATTGACCCCGAGGATACTCCCAAAAATATAATGCTACGAGCAATAAAAAGAAAAAATGTTAGTCCTGAAAGGTTAAATGACTTAAAGGAAGAGTACGAGCAAACAAAAAGGTTTTTACTTGGAGAATTAAAATGAATTTTGACAATTACATTTTTTCGCTCAATTCAAAAAACAAAAGAGAACGTTTAGATGCTTTAAGGAAAATCAAAGAATTGATTGATTCAGGTGTTATAAAACGTGAAAAATGTGAAGGTATAGCTAATAATCACATTCATACTACCTATTCCTTCTCGCCTTATTCACCAACTGCAGCAGTTTTTATGGCTTGGCAGGCAGGTCTTGAAACCTGTGGAATTATTGATCATGACGGTGTTGGTGGGTGTAAGGAGTTTATTGAAGCAAGTGAAATTATAGGTATTCCTGCTACATGTGGCTTGGAGTGCAGAGTAAGAACAGATGGCACTAAGCTTTACGGTAGAATGATAAATAATACTGAGCAAAAATCTGTTGCTTATGTTGTTATGCACGCAATACCACCGAGGGTGTTGAATGAAATTGATGAAATATTTAAACCCTTGCGAGAAAAGCGAAATGAAAGAAATATTAAAATGTGTCAACGACTAAATGATTATTTGGACGCATTTGATATTCATATTGATTATGAGCAGGATGTCCTGCCTTTATCTGAGAAGAATGATGGCGGAACTGTTACAGAACGGCATATTTGCTTGGCATTGGTGCACAAATTGAAGAAAAAGCTACACAGTAGCACGGAAATTATTGCTTTTTTGATTGAAAAGCTGAATATTCCGATTTCAAAGCTTGAAGAAAAGCGAATACTTGATGAAAACCCGGAATATCACGATTATGATATTTTAAGTGTTATTCGAAAGAATTTAGTGGAAAGCTTTTATATAGATGCATACGAGGAGTGCTTGCATATCAAGGATTTTGTAAGTATAACCAAAAAATACGGATGTATAAGTGCGTATGCGTATCTGGGCGACGTAATTGATACAAGTGAGGGAGATAAGAAGGCGCAACGCTTTGAGGATTCTTATATTGAAGAGCTAATGCAGGAGTTAAAAAAGCTTGGCTTTGATGCAATTACATATATGCCTTCAAGAAATACAAGGTATCAGCTTTCTAAAGTAATGGAGCTATGTCAAAAGCATGAATTTTTGGAAATTAATGGCGAGGACATAAATTCTCCAAGACAGAAGTTTTCAAGCTGTCTTGAAAGCGATGAAATGTTTGATCACTTAAAATATATGACTTATGCTTTAATCGGTCACGAAATGGCTGTGACAGATAATATTGAAAATTCTATGTTTTCTGACAGTATTAAAAGTAAATTTCCAAAGATTAAGGACAGAATTGATTACTACAAGGAAATAGCACGGAGAAAAAACAATGGGACTTGAAATAATTGAACGTATTTCACATAAATACGGTGGCGATTCAAGATATGTCTTAGCGGGCGGTGGAAATGCATCTTATAAGGATGAAAGCTACCTATACATAAAGGGCTCAGGTACAGCCTTGGCAACTATAACAAGTGATGGCTTTGTAAAAATGTCAAGACAAAAGCTTAGTGAAATTTGGGAAAAGACATATTCCTGCGACCGGGACAAACGAGAGGCTGAGGTTCTTTCGGATATGATGGCTTCGAGATGTATAGGAGAAGATGCAAAGCGACCATCTGTTGAGACGCTTTTACACAACTTGTTTTCACAGCCATATGTTTTACACGTTCATCCAGCAATGGTAAACGGCCTTACTTGCTCAATTGATGGTGAAATAGCTATGAAGGAAATGTTTCCTGAAGCAATTTGGATTGAAGAGACCGAGCCGGGATACATACTTGCCACTAAATGCCGTGAAAAAATAGACGAGTATGAAAGCAAGAGCGATAAAAGAGCATATCTTTTATTCATGCAAAATCACGGGGTGTTTTTTGCAGCCGGTGATGAAGTAAAAATGGATGAGCTTGTAAGCTCGGTTATGTCTAAGCTTGAGGGAAGAATAAAGGAATTACCTGATTTTACTGTATTAGAGCCAAATTATGATGTGGTAAATAAGATTTCTCCTATGCTTAGATTGCTTTATGACGCAAACGGTGAGGCATGTGTAAAATTTACACTTAACAAAGAGGTTCAAAAGCTTAGTGAGTCAATGGAAAGCTTTGAAGCTATAACAAGACCTATGACACCTGACCATATCGTGTACTGTAAAGCTACTCCAATGTTTGTGACAAGCATTGATGTAAATGAATTGAAAGCACAGTTTAATGAATTTGTTAAAGCAAACAAATATGCACCAAAGGTTGTGTTTGTTAAAGGCATTGGTATGTTTGCAATCGGTAAGAATCCAAAGGATGCGCAAACGGTAACAGATGTATGGTTGGATGCAGTTAAAATATCTGTTTATTCCAAGAGCTTTGGCGGACTTCGTCCGATGGAACCGAAAATGGTTGATTTTATTGCAAACTGGGAGGTTGAAAGCTATCGTAGCAAGGTGGCTCTTAAAGGAGCAGAAGCCAAGAAATTCACAGGTAAAATAGCTATTGTGACAGGCGGGGCTAAAGGCTTAGGAAAAGAAATTGCTTTAACCTTGGCAAAGGAAGGTGCTTCAGTCATAATTGCCGATATGGACATTAAAAACAGTGAAAGCACAGTAAATGAAATTCTAAAAGTAAACGGTCAAAGAACTGCTATGTTTATTTACACTGACGTAACAAACGAGGCAGCGGTTAAATCTTTAATCGACTATACTGTTTTGCAATATGGTGGACTTGATATCTTTGTCAATAATGCCGGCATAATAAAGGCAAGTAGTATAGAGGATACAAGCATTGCGGATTTTGAAAGAATCCTGTCTGTAAATTACACTGCTTATTTTAATTGTGTTAAACATGCGGTCAAAATTATGAAGCTGCAACGAGAGGTTAACCCCAAATATATATCTGATATAATTGAAATAAATTCCAAGTCCGGACTTTATGGTAGCCCAATGAATTTTGCTTACTCCGGAAGTAAATTCGGCGGTATAGGATTAACTCAGTCCTTTGCCTTAGAGCTTGCTCCTTATGGAATAAAGGTAAATGCAATTTGTCCTGGTAATTTCTTAGATGGAGATTTGTGGTCTGACCCTGAAAATGGCTTGTTTGTTCAATTTTTGAAGGCAGGCAAGGTAGAGGGGGCTAAGACTACCGCGGATGTTCGGAAGTACTATGAAAATAAGGTTCCACTTGGCAGAGGCTGTGAGGCACACGATGTGGCCGTTGCTGTCTGTTATGCGATTGAGCAAAAATATGAGACAGGACAAGCAATTCCTGTAACCGGTGGACAAATAATGCTAAAGTAAGAGGGATGTATGAGAAAAATAGCGAGCTTTACAGTAAATCATGATAAAATTTCTGAGGGAATTTACATTTCTCGAATTGACGGTGATATTACCACTTATGATATGCGAATGAGAAAACCGAATATGGGTGATTATGTTGATAATCTTACCATTCATTCTCTTGAGCATATGTTTGCAACCTATATTAGAAATTCTGAAATAGGTGAAAAGGTTATATATTTTGGTCCAATGGGCTGTCAAACCGGCTTTTATCTTTTGACAAGAGACCTTGATAATGATACGGTGCTTCAGGCCATTAAGGCTGTGCTTGTGAAAATTATTAATCACGAGGGCGAAATCTTTGGTAACACAAGAGAAGAGTGCGGCAACTATAGAAATCTTAATTTAGATGCTGCAAAATTAGAAAGCCGAAGATATCTTGATGTATTAAATTCCTATGAGGTGACGTTTAAATATGAAGAATGATATAATTGGAATTATAGGAGCTATGGACATTGAGGTTGATGCAATTATTTCTTCAATGAGTGATAAAGATGAAACAATTATAAGCGGCATCAAATTTGTAAGTGGAAAAATTTACAATAAAAATGTAGTAGTAGCGAAATGTGGAGTAGGAAAGGTATTTGCAGCCATATGTGCGCAAACAATGATAATTGAGTATTCTCCAAAAGTGATAATTAATACAGGTGTGGCCGGTTCGTTAGTTAGTGGCTTTAATGTTTTGGATGTAGCTATTGCTAAAAGTGTTGTTCAACACGATATGGATACAAGCGCTTTGGGCGACCCTAAAGGGCTGATTTCCGGCATTAATGCTGTTTACATAGACACAGACAAAGATGTATTAAATGCCTTAAAATTTGCGTCCTGTGCTGTTGATTGCAACATTAAAGAAGGCGTTATTGCATCAGGTGACAAATTTATAAGCGATAAAAATGAAAAAGCTCAAATTAACAATAGCTTTAATGCAATTGCTTGTGAAATGGAGGGTGCTTCAATTGGACAGGTTTGTTATGTAAACAATGTTCCGTTTGGTGTGCTTCGTGCTATTTCTGATGGTGATGGTGCAGAAATGGATTATATGACCTTTGCTCCTAAGGCAGCAGAGCAGTCTATAAAAATGATTTTAGAATTTATTAAAATTTATGTTTGAGAGAGGTATTAAAAATGAAACTTGCACTACAGCTTTATTCAATTAGAGAACAAATGGAGGCTGATTTCTTTGGCACTCTAAAGCAGGTAAAGGAAATGGGCTATGAGGGATGCGAATTTGCAGGACTTTATGGCAATAATCCAACCACTATAAAAAATGAATGTGAAAAAATCGGCATTACACCTATTTCTGCGCATGTTACATATGATGAACTTATAAGTGATACTGAAAAGGCCGTAAAGGATTATAAGGAAATCGGATGTAAATATATTGTTGTTCCTTATCTTCCTGAAAATCTTCGTTATGGCACTGAAAAGTATCCTGAGGTTGTTTCCAATATTAAAAAAATTGGTCAGGTGTGTAAGGATAACGGAATAGTTCTTTTATATCATAACCATGATTTTGAGTTTGAAAAAAATGAAGCAGGTGAGTATGTTTTAGATGCTCTTTATAATGAAGTTAACGCCGATTTGCTTCAAACTGAAATCGACACCTGTTGGGTTAAGGTTTCCGGTGTTGACCCTTGTGATTACATAAGAAAATATACAGGTAGAGCTCCTGTCGTTCATCTTAAGGATTTTGTAGGACAAAAGAACGATAATATGTATGAGCTGATTGGTATAGAGGCAAAGAAGGCAGAAAAGAAGGAAAACTTTGAATTTAGACCTCTAGGTAAGGGAGTTCAAGATTTCCCATCAATTATAGCAGCTGCAAAGGATGCCGGCGCATCTTGGGTTATAGCTGAGCAGGATAACCCTTCAATGGGTCTTTCACGTATGGAAAGCGCAAAGATCTCCATAGAGTATATTAGCAAAGTAGGCCTTTAATGTTAAAACGCACAGGGATTGTTCCTTGTGCGTTTTATGTTTCAACTATCGGTTGAATTTGTTAATCTAGCAAGTTATTGATTTGTGAGATTTTATCTTATATAATGAAGGTGTAAGCTTACAAAAACATTTTTGGAGGACATAATGAATATAGGAAAGAAAATAAAGACACTTAGAAGAGCAAAAGGACTTACACAAGAGGAGCTTGCATCAAGCATAAACATTTCCTTTCAAGCAATTAGTAAATGGGAAAATAATATATCATTACCTGACATAACAATGATGCCGATTTTAGCAAGCTTTTTTGGCGTTTCGATTGATGAGCTTTTTGATCACAGCTTAAAAGAAATTGAGGAAAAAGCTCTTGAAATTGCTAAAGAGAGCTGGAAATACCGTGGAAACGATGACAAAAAGGCTCGAGATATTTTGTTAGCAGGACTTAATGACTATCCAAATAATGATATTTTGTTATCAAATTTACTTTATGTTATTGATTACAGCAAAAATCCTGACGCAACGATAAAGGTTGCATCAAAGGTTGTAGATGTAACTAAAAACGATTCAATAAGGTATGATGCCTATCGCTTTATGGCTTATGCTTATAAGTCAAAGGATGATTTGGAGAGCGCACGTGCTTCACTTAATCAAATACCCGAGATATATTTTTCAAAATTAAGCGAGGAGGCATGCATTTTGACAGGCGAAGAAAAGTGGCTTGCAGCATGCAGAGAAGAAGGGCAAGCCCTATATACCCTAATGCTTATGAAAGAAAAAATTGCTGAATCCTGCATAGAAAAATGGCAGTATAAAGAAGCATTGAAGGAATATGAGCAAGCGCTTGCTGTTCTTGATGTCCTTGAAGCCAATGACAACTGGAATGAATGGAGAGAAGCATTCAAAAAATACATTGAAGAAATTAAACCCAAAATTCATTAAAAAATAGAGTGTTAATGTAAATAAATGATGCATTGACACTCATTTTTTAAATGCTCAATTCAACTGAAATTAGAAAAATTCTCTCCATACAAGTTATTGATTTTGCATTGTACTATGCTATAATAAAAACAGGATGGCGCTAATCCAATAAAATTTGGAGGTCAATATGGTTAGACTTGGAGAAAAAATAAAACAATTAAGAAAGCAGAAAAACATTTCACAAGAGGTTTTGGCAAATCACTTAGGAATATCTTTTCAGGCTGTTTCAAAATGGGAAACAGAAGTAACTCAGCCGGATGTGATTATGATACCTGCGATAGCATCATTTTTTGGTGTTTCAACTGATGAACTATTTGACTTTAATCTTTTTGAAATAGAGCAAAAGGTTGAAAAAATAGTTGATGAACACAGGCTTTATTTAGAAACAGATGTAAAGAAAAGTGAACAAATTATTCGTAACGGGTTAAAGAAATATCCGGGCAATGAAATATTGTTAAATTGCCTTATCAACATAATTTCTACAACCGAGCGAAGCGATGAGGCGATTACCATTGCCAAGGCGTTAGTTGAAAGCACAAAAAATGATGAAATAAGAATTGATGCTTGGAGAATTATGGCTGAAGCTTATAAATCAAAGGGCGATTATTCGTTAGCTAAGGAAGCAATCGAGCATATACCTGAAATATATTTTTCCAATCTGTATGTGAAAGCGTACCTGTTGGATGGAGAGGACAAATTCGAGGCTGCCACCAAAGAAGCTTCATTGTGCTTTGAACACTTGGTTTGGATGATTGAAATCCTTGGCGAAATATATTTCAAAAACGGAGAAATTGAAAAAGCAAAAATACAATATACACAAGCTATAAAAGTATTGAAAGCCTTTGAAAATGATTTTGAAACAAGCTACACCCATAGCAAGTATGATCCGGAAAAAATCAAAGAGCTTGAAAATAAATTAACTTTGATGTAATAAAATGGCGAGTGCCAATTTCGGCACTCGCTCTTAACTTATAAATCATATTCTTTTAGTAAATTTAAAGACTTAACAACAAAATTTTGAATTGATTCGTTTTTACAGTATTTGCACTCATTAATCGCAATATTAAGACAATCACGCACCATTTCTTGCTGATATTTTAAACGGTCAGCTTTTGAGTATCTTTCTAAGCCATCATCGTTGAGTATTAGGCAAGAACCTTTTGAGCCATTATTTGCAAATTCTAAATAAGCTTTTGAAGACTCAATCAATTCCTCAAAGCATTCAACTGCACGAGTTTCATTTTCAAGTCTTAAATGCTTGCTAATAAGCCCACAAAGCAATCTTAACTTTTGATAAATTTGGTTGAACGGCAAATAACCGCCATCCGAAAGCAAAGCATTTATAATGCGTAACATATATTCTTCAAGCTCAATTTGTTCTCGAATATTTTTGTTAGGCAAGGATGCTACAAGAGAAATGCTCTTAATTAAAAATCTTGCACGATAGGTAAAGCTTTGCTTGCAAAATGATTCAACACTTGTATAATCTCCACCAAGCATTGCAACCTCAGCTGAGAAATAAGCTCTATCGCCATATTTAAATGGCATTTTTGAAAGAACATCATTTGCCTTTTCTTTTTGTCCTACACGCATATACACGGAAGCAATTAAAAATTTTGCCTCTGCGTGTAAATCGGCATCCTCGCTAAATCTAAATATACAGCTAGCAAAGCGTTCACATTCTTTAATGGTAGTAGCTTCATCAAAAATATCAAATTTTCCAAAGTAAAGCTCTGCCATATCAAGCAGATATTTTGCAGCTTTAGGATTTGTAGGATGTGTGCAGAAATAGTCATACATTAAGCGAAAGCCTTTTTCAGCATCTTTTGGCTCTGGAGGCCACTTGCAAGGACTAAGTGTTTCTATTTCCATACACTTTTTGTGTATCTTTTCAAACTCCTTCGTGTCATTATCATCGACGACACCAAGCAAAATATCCGTTGAAACATTTAATGCTCGTGAAAGTGGAACGATTTGTGAAATATCAGGCATACCTGCATCGGTTTCCCACTTGGAAATAGCTTGTGTGCTAACACCAA